>JANXVF010000025.1 GCA_025351785.1 Flavobacterium sp. | reverse complement strand
TGGTTTGGGCAAAAGAAAACTGCACAAAAAAGAATGCTATCAAAAACATATTCTTTGTGCAGTAAAAAAAGTTTCTTTTAATCATATAATTTGTTAAACCGTTCTCATCAACCAATTTCTCATAGAAACTTCTTCGTTGATGATTCCACGTAATTCAGAAATTGCAACTCTATCTTGTTTCATAGAATCTCTGTGTCGTATTGTTACCGTTTGGTCTTCTAATGTTTGATGATCAACTGTAATGCAAAATGGTGTTCCCAATGCATCTTGGCGTCTGTAACGTCTTCCAACGGCGTCTTTTTCGTCATAAGCCACGTTGAAATCCCATTTTAAATCATCAATTATACTTTGAGCTACTTCAGGCAAACCATCTTTTTTGACTAATGGTAAAACAGCTGCTTTTGTAGGCGCTAAAACACTTGGCAAACGCAAAACGGTTCTTAATGAACCATCTTCCAAAGTTTCTTCTTGCAATGAAGTTGCAAAAACTGATAAAAACATTCTATCCAAACCAACTGATGTTTCTACAACATAAGGAACATAGTTAGCATTGGTTTCGGCATCAAAATATTGCAATTTTTTGCCAGAAAATTGTTCATGAGCTTTCAAATCAAAATCGGTTCGAGAGTGAATTCCTTCTAATTCTTTAAATCCGAATGGGAAGTTGAATTCAATATCAGCAGCGGCATTGGCATAATGAGCCAGTTTTTCATGGTCATGAAAACGGTAATTTTCTTTTCCTAAACCTAATGACAAATGCCATTTTAAGCGGTTTTCTTTCCAGTACTCGTACCATTTCATTTCTTCGCCTGGTTTTACAAAAAATTGCATTTCCATTTGTTCAAATTCACGCATACGGAAAATAAATTGTCTTGCAACAATCTCATTTCTAAAGGCCTTACCGGTTTGCGCAATTCCGAATGGAATTTTCATTCTACCGGTTTTTTGAACATTTAAAAAATTTACAAAAATTCCTTGAGCCGTTTCTGGACGCAGATATAAATCCATTGCTGTATCGGCAGAAGCACCCAATTTTGTTCCAAACATTAAGTTGAATTGACGCACTTCTGTCCAATTTCTTGAACCTGTTTCTGGATCGGCAATTTCTAATTCTTCAATTAGTGCTTTTACATCGTCCAAATCTCCGTTTCCTAAAGAACGTCCCATTCTTTCTAGAATTTCTCTTTCTTTTGCCAAATATTCAACAACTCTTGTGTTGGTTGTTATAAATTCTTGTTCGTTAAAGGCATCTCCAAAACGCACTTTGGCTTTTTCGATTTCTTTTTTAGCTTTCAGATTTAATTTTTCGGCATAATCCTCAATTAAAACGTCTGCACGGTATCTTTTTTTAGAATCTTTGTTGTCAATTAATGGATCGTTAAACGCATCAACGTGACCCGAGGCTTTCCAAGTTGTTGGATGCATCAAAATTGCAGCATCAAGTCCAACAATATTTTCGTGCATTTGCACCATTGCTTTCCACCAATATTCGCGGATGTTTTTCTTTAATTCTACACCATTTTGTGCATAATCATAAACCGCACTCAACCCATCATATATTTCGCTTGACGGAAAAATAAATCCGTATTCCTTTGCATGCGAAACTACATTCTTAAATAAATCTTCTTGTTTTGCCATAATGATGCAAAAATATAAAAGTGAATTTAATATACCCTATAAATTACCTTTGAATCGTTGATTTTTATATTTTTATAAAATAAATGATATTATGATTTCAGATTTAATCAATTTATTTTTTCCAAAAGCTTGTGCAGGTTGCAACTCATTTTTGTTAAATTCAGAAATGGTTATTTGCACACAATGCAGACACGAAATGCCACTTACAAATCATCATAATACTAACAATCATGAAGCTTTTGCTAAGTTTTATGGCAGAATTCCCATTGAATTTGTAGCGACTTTATTTTATTATAATAAAAAAGGAATTGTACAGGAACTGATTCATAAACTAAAATATAAAGGGCACGAAGAAATTGGAGAAATAGTAGGCTGTTGGTATGGTGAGGAGTTGAAATCGTGTGCTGTTATGAAAACGATTGATGTTATAATTCCCGTTCCCTTACACAAAAAAAGATTGAAAAAAAGAGGCTATAATCAGGTTACTGAATTTGGGAAAGCACTTTCAAAAACCATGAAAATTTATTTTGATGACACTATTTTAACAAGAAATATTTATTTGAAAACTCAAGTGAAAAAAAATTTAGTAGATAGAACTAATGTTTTTAAAAATGTTTTTGAGGTGAGCTATAACCAAAATCACCATAACAAACATTTTCTTTTAATTGATGATATACTTACTACAGGAGCCACACTAGAAGCATGCGGAAGAGAATTATTAAAAATTCCAGGAGCTAGAATAAGCATTGTTTGTATGGCTATGACGCATTAAAAAATAGAGAAACTATTTAACCCGGCTCTTAATAAATATTTAAAATGTTTGAGATAAACTAAATATAGTTGTTATTTTGCCATTAAAAAAAATTAAAAATTAATGCAAGGAAATATAAAATATATAATAGTTTTAATTTTAGTTTTTTTGGCAAGTTGTGCTAAAAGAGGCACTATTACAGGAGGTATAAAAGATACTATTGCTCCAAAAATGATTTATGGTGTGCCCGATAATTATTCGAAAAACTTTAAAGGAAATGTTATAAAATTGAATTTTGATGAGTATGTTAAATTAAAAAATGTCAATAAACAACTTATAGTTTCACCTCCCATGAAAAAACAGTTGGAGATTTTGCCCTATGCTGCTAGCAAAACGATAACTATAAAAATAAAAGATACTTTATTGCCAAACACAACCTACAGTTTAAATTTTGGAAATAGTATAGAAGACAACAATGAATCTAATAAACTACAACAATTTAAATATGTCTTCTCGACCGGAAATTATATAGATTCGCTTCAATTAAATACTAAAGTAAAAGATGCAATTGATAAAAAAGTATCAAGTTTTGTATCTGTTTTATTGTATGATGCAACCCAAAACTACAACGATTCTATTGTTTATAAAGATGTTCCTAAATATGTAACTAGCACTCTTGACAGCTTAAAATTTGTAAAATTTGAAAATTTAAAGCAAGGAAAATATAAACTTATTGCTTTAAAAGATGCAAATGGTAACAATAAATTTGATCCAAAAACTGATAAAATCGGTTTTCAAAAAGATTTTATAACCATTCCTAATGATACCGTTTATGAAGTTGAATTATTTAAAGAAGAGCTTCCGTTTAAAGGTTTAAAAATTTCACAACTGTCTGGTTCAAAGATAATTTTAGGCTTTGAAGGAAATTCTAAAGATGCTAAAATATCTTTAAAAAATAAAAACAGTAACGTGCCTTTTGTGGTAACTTCAATCCCCAAAAAGGACAGCTTAAATATTTGGTTTAAAGCCAATAAAGGTGATTCGCTGTTTGTAAATGTTGAAAAAAATAAATTTAAAAAGCAATTTGCATTAAAAATCAGAGATCTAAAAAGAGATACATTGAGCTTTTCGACCGAGTTTACAACTGATCTTCCTTTGCGGGAACAATTTGCAATTATTGGGTCGGTTCCTTTATCAAAATTTGATGTTTCTAAAATGAAACTGATTAATAAAGATGGTATCGATATAAAATTTACAACTTCATATGAAGAGACCAACCAAAAATTGAATTTTAATTTCGACAAAGAACCTTTAGAAAAATACAAATTAAACATATATCCTGGTGCAATAACAGATTTTTATGAACGTAAAAACGATAGTTTAAGTTATAAGTTTACAACAAATAATTCCTCTGATTATGGGAATCTGAGAATTAATTTAAAAAATATAAAACGATTGCCAGTTATTGTAGAATTAACCGACAAAGAAGGAAAAATAATTGCGAGTCGCTATACTGAAAAAGAAACTAATATTAATTTTGATTTGATAGATCCTGGCCTTTTTACTTTGCGATTAATTTATGATGATAATAAAAATAAGGTCTGGGATACAGGCAATTTTATTGAACAACGACAAGCCGAGGAGGTAATTTATTACCCAAAAGAAATTGATGTGAGAGCAAATTGGGATGTTGAGCAAGAATTTGATTTAAAATAATACTATCGCCATATTGCGAAATAGCATTAGATTAGTTTCATCATAAAATAACTTTAAATTCACACTTATTAGTGTTTGCTTTAAAATCTGACTTAAATAAAATGATATATTGTACAAATAAAAAAACGCATTCAAATTGAGTGAATGCGTTTTAAAAATTATTATTTAGTTACTATTGAAGTATATAATCATAAGTTCCAATTACTGTGTGAGTAACTGTTAAATCAACTCCATTGCTAGTTGTAAAATTAAAACTTCCTTTGATTTCTTTTGTTGTCGAATCATAACTATTCACTTTTACAAATCCACTTAAAGTATTTACTGTTTCTGCTGGCGTAACTCCCGAAATAGTTAAAGTAGCAAAATAACCACCAGAAGTGATTGTTGAATTAAAATTGTGAGTTCCAACCGAATTAGTAATGTCAGCTTTTGGAATAGCTATTTTAATTTCAAAAGTTTTAGATCCTATTTTTACTTTGTTTGCTCCAGTATCTTTGTAGCCTTTTAATAAAAAATAAGTATTTCCGTATGTTCCACCTGTTAAGTCTGCACTATTTCCTCCGTTTTGTGGTGGCGTTTCATATAATACATTATCAATTCTAGTCTCCATTGCTACAGTCGAACTTGCTCCTGAAGGATTATCTGCTGTTGAAGTATCACTACTTGTTGTACACGATATGATTGTAAGGCAAACTAACGCTAGTACTAATATATTTTTTTTCATTTTATTTATATTTATTTTAAACTTGCGGCTAGATATTCTCTATTCATTTGGGCTATATATTCTAGAGAAATACCTTTAGGACATTCTACTTCGCAGGCACCAGTATTTGTACAATTCCCAAAACCTTCGTCATCCATCTGTTTTACCATATTTAAAACTCTGTCGGTTGCTTCAACTTTTCCTTGTGGTAATAATGCATATTGTGAGACTTTTGCTGAAACAAATAACATTGCCGACGAGTTTTTACAAGTTGCAACACAAGCACCACAGCCTATACAAGATGCTGCATCAAAAGATTTGTCGGCGTCGTGTTTGTCTATCGGGATTGTGTTTGCATCAATAGTATTTCCAGATGTGTTGACAGAAATAAATCCTCCAGCATGTTGTATTCTATCAAAAGCGCTACGATCTACAACTAAATCTTTGATAACAGGAAATGCTTTCGCTCTAAAAGGCTCAATAAAAATTGTATCGCCATCTTTAAACATTCTCATGTGTAGTTGACACGTAGTAACACCACGATCTGGACCATGGGCTTCTCCATTGATAAATAATGAACACATACCACAAATACCTTCGCGACAATCGTGATCAAAAGCAACTGGATCTTCTCCTTTTACAATTAAATTATCGTTTAAAATATCTAACATTTCTAAAAACGACATGTCTGGCTCTATACCATCCAATGGATATTCAACTATTTTTCCCGAGGTTTTAGCGTTTTCTTGGCGCCATATTTTTAACTTGAGTTTCATATTATCGTTATTTGATATAATTTAAGAGCTGTTAGAATTAATTATTATAGTTTGATTTTTATTTTTTTATAAATCGATCATTAATACAATACCTATTGAATTCAAGTTTTTCAATTTCTGTTTGTCGTTTATTCCCGAATTATTATTTGATTTAAACTTACTAAAATCTGATTGTCCTGAATAATTTATACCAGCACTAAAATTATCAAACATTTTAAAAACAAAACCAAAACCTAATTGACTTCCAAAATTCCATCCATTGTAAACATCTTTTTGCGAAATATTCAAAAATCGATATTCATCATTAATTATATTTTGAGCGTATAAACCAATATTTCCAATTATTTTTATTTTTTCAGAAATTTTATAGTCAAAAGTTGCCAATAAAGGAATTTTTATAGTTGTTCTCTCATGATAAAAATTTCCTAACGAATTAAAACCATTTCCAGATAATTCGGCGACACCAATTCCAGTTGCTAGACCATATTTTTGATTTAATCTGTAATTTAAAAGAATATCTGCACTATTGCTATTCAAGTTATAACTAGGTTCATTATCATTTTTAATAATAGCATACCCAATACCTCCGTATGATATAATATTAAATTTTGAATCTTTTTCTTCTTTTTTTTCTTGAGCTTGTATTTGACTAATAAATGTCAAAAAAATTATAAATAGCAGTATAAATTTTGTTGTTTTCATTTTTTTTAAATTTTCTTTAATAACAATATTTTCTCTAGAATGTTGCACAACTAAATAATTTATATAACATTATTAGAAGATTTAGTTTTTATTAATTCTCTAAATTCATTACTATTTTAACATTACTATTTTCTTCATCTTTAGATGTTAACAATTGATTTAAAGATTTATATTCGACTCTCTTTCGGTTCTACATAATTAAATAGTGTCTTGATAATGAAAATGTTCAAAACTTTCCGAAATAGTATCACAAACGCTTTTAACAACTTTTTTTATCTGACTAATTAAAGAATATCTTTACGCAATTTGAAATTTTAGAAAATATATCAATGCCGTTTTCTATCAATTTAATTCTTCGAAAGCTGAAAAAGGACCAATAACTTGTACCTATTTATAACTTCTTTGAACTAATTTAACATTATCAAAAACCAATTCTTCTTTGTGAAGCACAGCATCACTCGGTTTTCCTTTGTATTCCCAAGCAGCAACATAGGCAAAATTTTCGTCATCTCTTTGAGCTTCACCATCTGCAGTTTGATATTCTTCTCTGAAGTGACCGCCGCAAGATTCGTTTCGGTGTAATGCATCTTTTGCAAACAGTTCGCCAAGCTCTAAAAAATCAGCAACCCGAAGAGCTTTTGATAATTCTGGATTTAAACCATCATTAGTTCCTGGCACCATTACATTTTTATAAAAATCTTCTCTAATTTCAGCAATTTCTGCTTGTGCTTCTTTTAATCCTTTTTCATTTCTTGCCATTCCTACTTTGTCCCACATTATTTTCCCTAGCTTTTTATGAAAATAATCTACCGGTTTTGTTCCTTTTGCATTCATTAAAACCTCAATTTGAGAACGCACATTTTGTTCGGCTAAATCAAATTCAGGAGTGTTTGTTGGAATTTTTCCTAATTTGATATCTGGAGCTAAATAATCGCCAATAGTATACGGAAGCACAAAATAACCGTCAGCTAAACCTTGCATCAAGGCTGATGCGCCTAAACGATTTGCACCATGATCAGAAAAATTTGCTTCGCCAATAGCAAAACAACCAGGTATTGTAGTCATCAAATTATAATCTACCCAAACACCACCCATTGTATAATGTACCGCTGGATAAATCATCATTGGGGTTTGATATGGATTTTCGTCTACAATTTTCTCATACATTTGGAATAAATTACCATACTTGCTGGCAACGATTTCGGTTCCTAATTTTTTAACAAGTTTGGTGTCGTTTACATCTAAATGTTTAATTTTTGCTTGATCGTGACCATATCTCATTATTGCAGCTTCAAAATCTAGATATACTGCTTCTCCTGTTTTATTAACTCCATATCCAGCATCGCATCTTTCTTTAGCGGCACGAGATGCTATGTCCCGAGGAACTAAATTTCCGAATGCGGGATAACGTCTTTCTAAATAATAATCTCTATTTTCTTCGGCAATATCTGTTGGTTTCAAATTTCCTTCACGTATTGCTTTGGCATCTTCAAGTTTTGCAGGAACCCAGATTCGTCCATCATTTCTTAACGATTCTGACATCAATGTCAATTTTGATTGGTGATCGCCTGATACTGGAATGCAAGTTGGGTGTATTTGAGTATAACATGGATTTGCAAAATAAGCACCTTTTTTATGTACTTTCCATGATGCTGTTACATTACTTCCCATCGCATTTGTTGATAAGAAAAATACATTTCCATAACCACCAGATGCAATAACTACTGCATGTGCCGAATGACGTTCGATTTTTCCTGTAACAGAATCTCTAGCAATAATTCCTCTTGCTTTTCCATTTACAATAACTAAATCAAGCATTTCGTGACGGTTCAACATTTCTATTTTACCACGACCTATTTGACGATTCATTGCCGAGTATGCGCCTAATAATAATTGCTGACCCGTTTGACCTTTAGCATAAAAAGTTCTAGAAACTAATGTTCCTCCAAAGGAACGATTATCTAACAATCCGCCATATTCTCTTGCCAAAGGAACTCCTTGTGCCACACATTGATCGATAATATTTCCAGAAACCTCTGCTAGTCTGTGCACATTTGCCTCTCGAGCACGATAATCTCCTCCTTTTACTGTATCATAAAATAATCTAAAAGTAGAATCACCATCTCCTTGATAATTTTTGGCTGCATTAATGCCACCTTGTGCTGCAATTGAGTGAGCACGACGTGGCGAATCTTGGTAGCAAAATGCTTTTACATTATAGCCTAGTTCAGCTAAGGTTGCTGCGGCAGAACCTCCAGCAAGACCAGTACCCACAACAATAATATCAATATTACGTTTGTTTGCTGGGTTTACTAAATTGATATGATCTTTATAATTTGTCCATTTATCAGAAATTGGACCACTTGGAATTTTTGAATCTAATGCCATAATAGTAAATTATTATTGATTAAAATGATGAAACAAGGCTACGACTACAAATCCGAAAGGAACAAATACTGAATAAAACTTTGCAAATTTGTATAATCCTTTTGAATATTTATTGTTAAACCCTACTGATTGAAACGAGGAATTGAAGCCGTGCCAAAGATGTAACGAAAGTAACCCAAAAGCCAAACAATATAAAACTGTACGCAACAAACTCTCAAAATGCTCCTTCAATTCAGGATAATATCTTGATGCGTCGTTTATTTTATTCAAATCTGGATTTAAATATTTCACATTCATTTCTGGCAACCAAAAGTCGTAAAAATGTAAGGCTAAAAAGGCTAAAACTACCGATCCTGAAATAATCATATTTCTAGAAGGCCAAGAGGCATTTGATGCTCCGTTATATTTTGAATATCCTATTGGTCGTGAACTTCTATTTTTAAAATCCAAAACAAATCCCATGATGAAATGAAATAGAACGCCTATGATAAGGATTGGTTGTATAATGTATTGTACTAAAGGATTGTGACCCATAAAATGCGAAATCGCATTAAAATTTTCGGGTCCAAAAAGTGATGTACTGTTTATAAATAAATGTTGTGTTAAAAATAAAATCAAAAAAAGTCCAGATAGTGCCATAGCCACTTTTCGTGCAATTGAAGTACTCAATAAGCCAGATTTTGCCATAATAGTGTTTAATTTGTTTAAAAAATCAAACAAAAATACAGCTATTTGCAAAATACTACAACCTTTTCGAGATTATTTATAACCAATTTAAAATGAGTTTAACAGTTGTTGACTTGTTTTTACTCGTTTTTAAAAAATTGAAAATTGAAAAATAGAATTATTTTTCAAATGTTGGATATAATCCTCTAAAACCAGTATCAAAAATTGTTTCTCCATTTAAGGGTTCAAAAGCACCGTTTGGAGTGTTTGTCTCTATCCAATCAAAACTTTTATTTGTTGATAATGATAGGGTTAACGTAATGTCAAATTTCTCCAATCCATTAATAACTAAGGGAGAATCAAATTTACCAGACACTGCATAAGAACCAGCTGGCATAGGTGATGTTGCAAACATGGGGTTTGGGAATGTTGTTGAATTTGCGGGAGATTGACCTGATGACGAGTAAGGATCATCATTAACAGCAAATTGCCAATATCCTTGCTGTTTATTTGCATTTATAGGGAAAATGGCATTACCAATAGTTGTTGTTCCTATATAATTAGAAAAACCAATAAAACTAGCTACTGTTGTAGGTTTAAATTGAGCATCTTTACGAACATTAATTTGGAAATTTTCGTAAGAAATTGAAACTCGCATCCACTGATAGGTACCAGCTTTTATTTGACTTAAAGGAATTTGCAGAAATATTTCGTCTTGACCTACAATTTTAGCTTGATCAAAATCTATGGCTGGAGATCCACCAAGCGTTGTTTCTGCTCCTTTGTAAATAATTGTTCCTGTACCAAATTGTGTGTTTTCATCTGTGGCAAGTTCTAAATAATGTGCTGAAATAGTGTTAATTATTGGGGTTTGAACTCCGTGACCAGTTGACTGTAATGTTTGTTGTCCTTGATTTCCTAATCGCGATTGTGACGGATTAAAGTTAAATTTTACAAGTAACATGGGTTCTTTTAGCGTATCGTCGACATCTGTACAAGAAAAAATACAACTGCTCAAAATTAAAACTAAAAGTGTAAAAAGTACTTTTTTCATAAAACATGTTTTGTTAAATAACCCCGATAGAGCAAGAAATACTCGCTTTTTTGCGTGTATTGATGCGAAAGCGGGAAAATGGAAAGTCGAAAATGCCCAAACCATTTGTTCCTAAATTATTAGAACGAAATTACTATTTTTTTGTTACACAATCAAGTATAACGTTTTGTTTAAATTAATATTGTTTTTGAATTGTGTTTTAAAATTAAAATGCGTTTTAAGATTGTGTTTTGCTTATTCTTCCTATTTTTGAGGTTCAAATTTTAATATTATGAAATACCATCAAATAGATTCGCAACTTTTTATTAAAAATCGTAAAAAGTTTACGGCACAAATGAAATCTAATAGTGTTGCGGTTTTCAATTCGAACGATATTTATCCAGTTTCTGCCGATTCTACTTTGCCATTTGCGCAACATAGAGATATTTTTTATTTGAGTGGTGTTGACCAAGAAGAAAGCATTTTGTTGCTTTTCCCAGATGCGCCTTATGAGCATTTAAAAGAAATTCTATTCTTAAAAGAAACCAACGAACACATTGCGATTTGGGAAGGTGAAAAACTTACAAAAGAAAGAGCTTTTGAAGTTTCGGGAATTAAAACTGTAATTTGGTTACAAGATTTTCATAAAACTTTGAAAGAAGTTATGGCATATTCTGAAACAATTTACATCAATACCAATGAGCATTACAGAGCAAGTATCGAAACCGAAACCCGTGAAGCTAGATTTGTAAAATGGTGGAAAGAAAATTATCCGGCACATCAAGTGGCTAAAAGCAATATCATTTTGCAACGATTGCGTTCAATAAAAGAAAGTGAAGAATTGGATTTGATTCAAGAAGCGTGTAATATTACCGAAAAAGGCTACCGAAGAGTTTTGAATTTTGTAAAACCAAACGTAATGGAATATGAAATTGAAGCCGAATTTGCTCACGAATTTCTTAGAAATCGTTCTAAAGGTTTTGCTTACACACCAATTATAGCTTCGGGAAATAATGCCAATGTTTTGCATTATATCGAGAACAACCAGCAATGCAAAGCTGGCGATTTGATTTTGCTAGACGTTGGTGCAGAATACGCCAATTATTCTAGTGATATGACGAGAATTGTTCCCGTTTCTGGACGTTTTTCCGACAGACAAAAAGAAGTCTATAATGCCGTTTTGCGTGTAAAAAATGAAGCCACAAAAATGCTAGTTCCAAGAACTTTGTGGAAACAATATCATATAGAAGTTGGTAAAATTATGACTTCTGAACTTTTAGGTTTGGGATTGATTGACAAATCCGACGTTCAAAATGAAAATCCAGATTTGCCAGCATACAAAAAATATTTCATGCACGGAACATCGCATCACATGGGATTGGACACGCACGATTACGGATTATTGCACGAACAAATGCAAGCAAATATGGTTTTTACAGTTGAACCAGGAATTTATATTCCAGCAGAAGGTTTCGGGATTCGTATTGAGGACGATATGGTCATTCAAGAAAAAGGTGAAGCGTTCAACTTGATGCGCAATATTCCTATTGAAGTTGATGAAATTGAATCGATTATGAATAGTTAGTTTAGAAAATAGATTCAAAAAAAAAGAGAAAAGACGGTTTGCGAAAGTGAGCCGTTTTTTTTGGGATTTTGTCATTCGGAGGTACGAGAAATCTCTTTAAGTTAGCAACTAGTGTGGTTTATCTCTCGTCAAAAAAGACGAGAAGAAAAGACAAAACTAAATGAATTAATCTTTTCATTTCAATTGATATCAAATTTAAAAAATTTTACTTTTGCACCAATGAAAACCACAATCTACAAAAACACCAAAATCACATACACAGACCAAGGAAAAGGAACGGCAGTAGTTTTATTACACGGGTTTTATGAAAACATGGAAATGTGGAATGCTTTTGTGCCTGAATTTTCAAAAAAACACCGCATTATTACTTTAGATTTATTGGGTCACGGACAAACCGAATGTTTGGGTTATGTGCATTCTATGGAAGATCAAGCCGATATGGTGCATCACGTTTTGCATGAATTGAAAATTAGAAAATCTGTTTTGGTTGGTCATTCTATGGGCGGTTATATTGCGTTGGCTTTCGCCGAATTATATCCAGATTTTATGAAAGGTTTGGTGCTTTTAAACTCCACTTCGAGAGCTGATAGTGACGAACGAAAAGCCAATCGAGACCGAGCAATTATTGCTGTAAAAAAGAATTATGTAGCTTGCATCAGAATGAGCGTTGCGAATTTATTTAGTGAGAAAAATCGTGAAATTCTATTGGATGAAATTGAACATGTAAAGTTGGAAGCAATAAAAACGCCACTTCAAGGCATTGTTGCTTGTCAAGAAGGCATGAAAATTAGAAAAGACCGTGAAGTAATTTTGCATTTTGCCAATTATCCAATACTGTTGATTTTAGGAAAAGAAGATCCGGTTTTGAATTACTATGAAAACGTAGACCAAATTGAAGGAACCAGCGTAAAACTGCATACTTTTCCAGACGGACACATGAGTCATATTGAAAATAAAGACGAATTGTTGGTTGTTTTGGGTGAGTTTTTAAAAAGAATTTAACCGCAAATAAGCAAGGAAAGA
>JANXVF010000165.1 GCA_025351785.1 Flavobacterium sp. | reverse complement strand
CTTTACCCTTAGAATGCAAAACGACTTGAATACTATTTATTTTGAAACCGCTTTTTTGCAAAAAAGTAATGATAAGATGAAGGCAGATATTGAGTTGTTATTTAAAGATTATACCAAACCAATAGGTTATGATGCCACACTTGAAAAATGCCGATCTACCGACGATTGGGAAACGATTACTCAAAAAATGGAAGACTATTTAACAAAAATGAAGACTACAGCTGGAACTTCACAATATAAAATGCAAGTAAACCTGGAGTTTCCGATAGATAGACTGTTACAGTTTATTGGGCAATACAACGCCTTTATTGACCAAGGCGGAAAATTTTATGAAAAATTTAAAATCATTTTAAACAGCTACGAAAACGAAAAACAATGCGAAAGCAAGTTACCTATGGAATATAAAAAACTAAAAGCCGATATTGATGTAGCCATAGATAAATTTAATGTAGCCTACAAACCAGTAGAAGTAAACGGCTCCAAAATGAAAGAAATACTGTATGGATTAAATGAATTTGATTAAAGATAGTTTTTAAGTTAAGAATTGGGTTAATTTTTTTCTGATTAAGAAACGGCAGTTTGTAGCTGTCGTTTTTTTTGTTTTCAGCAAATAATGATTACATTTTTAGTTTTAGTTTAATTTAAAATTATTAAAATATAGCAACTTCATTACTATTCTATTTATATTTACTTTCGGTACTATAATAATCTTAACAAAACCCTTAATTCCATGAAAAAAATAATTACAATTTGCATGCTTATTATAATCAATTTCTCTTTTTCACAAACTAAAACAATTAATGGAATTATAAAAGACATAACCACCTTGTTACCAGTAGAAAGTGTTTCTATTAGTCTTGATGGTTCAAATATTGGTACAATTTCTAACGATGAAGGAAAATTTAAAATTACACTTCCAGAAAACACAACAGTAATAAAATTTAGTCATTTGTACTATAAACTAGAAAATTATACGGTAAAACAAAATGAAACCAATATTGAGATTTTTCTAGAACCCAAAGCATATGTTCTTGATGCGGTTATAATTAATCAAAAGCCTGCAAACAAAATGCTTATTGAGGCTGTTGACGCTTCAAAAAACAAACTTGAAAAATCATTATTGCTCAATACCTATTATAGAGAATTTATAAATGTTGATGGCAAATACACCAATTTTTCGGAAGGAATTATAGATTATTACATAAAAAGAAAAAGTGGTGCTTCTGATTTGTATGTAAAACAAAGCAGAACATTCAATTTAAAAGATGAAAATGCTTCCGAAAGAGAAAAAGCCATAGGATCATTTAATTTGAATGACGTTAGAAAAGCGGTTTCTAATGGCTACCGATTTAATATCATTAATCAAATATTAAAAAGCGACAATTATTACTTTTCTTCAGAAACAAAATCCGAACCTGGTGGCGGTTCAATAGAAATTATCACCATCGAACCAAAAGAAAATATCGAAAAAGAAATGATTTATGTAGGTACAGTTACCTATGATTCTAAAACAAAACTCATTTTAGATATTAACATACGGTTCTCTCCAGAACACAAAAAATACAGCGAGTTACATAATATTTTGATAGTTAAAGTAAAATTTAATGATATTGTTAGAAGAGCCAGCTTTAAAATAGATGGCGATAATTATGTAATGATTTACAGTCAAGTAAAAACAAATGTTTATTTAAAATTTGGTAAAAAAATAGACAATACTTTCGAAAGTATGTGCGACATTACAACTCTTGATTATAAAGAAGGTAAATTTGATTTAGATAAAAGCAAACGATATAATAATTATAGTTTATTTACTAATGGTAATAATTATACCGAAGAATTCTGGAAAAAATACAATATCATTCTTTTAAATGATTCTGAAGAAAAAATCATAAAGAGTTTAAAATAAATTCTCTTTTTTTGTAATATTAAAATAAAACGACAGTTACAAGCTGTCGTTTTATTTATTTAACCAATATTTTAAAGCGATTATTTTTGAGTTATAATTTTTAGAATGTTCATTAACTTTTTTGAAAACCAAAAAACAAATTTATTAATTTTTTTATTTATTAGATAAATAAAAATAATCGAAAATTAATTTTTTTAGATTAAAAACCACCTAAAATTTAGATGGTTTCCTATTTTTTAAAACAACACTAAAGCGTTCCTCTCAAAGCTTGTTCGCGTTCTATCGACTCAAAAAGTGCTTTAAAGTTACCTGCTCCAAAACCTTTTGCACCCATTCGCTGAATAATTTCAAAAAATAAGGTTGGTCTGTCTTGAACTGGTTTGGTAAATATTTGTAACAAATAACCATCCTCGTCGGCATCGACCATGATGGCTAATTTTTCTATT
>JANXVF010000164.1 GCA_025351785.1 Flavobacterium sp. | reverse complement strand
CAAAATGAAAGAAATACTGTATGGATTAAATGAATTTGATTAAAGATAGTTTTTAAGTTAAGAATTGGGTTAATTTTTTTCTGATTAAGAAACGGCAGTTTGTAGCTGTCGTTTTTTTTTAGTAATAAAATCAAACTTTAACTTTTTTTACACCTTTAGTGTAAAACCATCAGAAATACTACAACTACTTTTGAAATATCAAATTATATGCGAATATTTTGAGAACAATAATTAAATTATTACTTATAAACTATTAAAAAAGAAAAATCTATTTGGCTTAATTGCCACAGTTGACAGAAAGTTTTGAAAACCATGTTAATTTGACGAATCGCTTGAAGATACATTAGATTTCATTCAAGGAAATACGAAAAATTAAAAACAAGAAAAGCAACGGGACGGAACAAACTAACTAAAACACATTTGTACCCAAAGTTTTCGTTCATTAACGGCAGGTAAACTGCAAGGGGAATTTTAAAGAAAATGAAAAAATTAATTTTAGGTCTAATTATATTATTTACGACCTTAAGCACTTACAGTAATAATTTTCAAGAAAATAAATATTTTGATAAACCAATTTTTAATTTGTTAAAAATTACAAACAATAATTTATATCAAAATTTAATTAATGGAAATTTTCAATCATTACAATTTAATGATAAAAATGTTGTTGTTATTCAGGTTGAAAATGGTTATTTTATTGATGATTCAGAAGAAATGATATATTCTGAGATTAACAAAAAAGATCAAACAATAACTGTAAATAATTTTAATAACAATACTAAAGCAATTATGAAGTTGAAAGTAGAAGATAAAATATTCACAAATATTGCTGATGAAAATTCAATAAATATTGTTAACTTTATTGACCAAGAAACAGCTACAGCCAATAATGTTACTTTTAGTAAAAGTGGTTGTAGAGATTATGCGGGATTCGCTCTTTGTTATGGTGCAGTACTGCTTTCATCAGTTGCAATAGCGTCATCTGATGGACCTCTTCCTTTCATGGACGGGGTTGCCATTTCATATGCAATAACCTCCACTGCAGGTTGTTATAGAAGTAATTGTAAATAATAATAATTATATGTATAAAAAAGTTTTAATTGATGATACTTATATAGAACCTAATAAACATGATTTAAAATGGTTGTTAGCAAAGCGATTAGATGTAAAATTTAATGAGAATAGTGTTGAATTAAAAAACGAAATTATTAATTACAATGAAATTATATCTCCAAAGATTTTGAGCTACAAAACTTTTATTTTTTTCAAAATTTATTCAATATTAAGTTTTAAACATAACAATAGATATTACCAAATTGGCATTAATAATTCAGAAAAACTAAAAATTATTAATAAATTAAACATGTCTTTTTCAAATGAAAGTTTAACTCTTAAAGATTATGTTTACTTTGTTATTATTGTTACATCTTTTACATGGGTGATTTATAATTTCTTACAATAAAGGTGATACTATTTGTTTTTATTCACTTTTAAGTTAGCCTGCAAAAATGAACACAAAAATAATGTTAAAGAAGTACTTGTAATCCAAAAAGACAGCAAAGAATGCGCTTTTGAATTGCCAAAAGGCATTAATACATATGAAATGGTTTTAGCTAATAAAGAAGTTTTCAAAAAAAGGCGATTACAAATTCAATGAAGAAATAACCATAACGGTTAAATAAAAAAACGACAGTTTGTAGCTGTCGTTTTTTTGTTTTAACCACTTTTTAAGTGATTATTTTTGAGATATAATTTGCAAAATGTTCATTAACTTTTTTGAAAACCAAAAACAAGATTTGTTTCTTTTTTAATTTATTAGATAAAAAAATAATCAAAAATTAATTTTTTGAGATTAAAAACCACCTAAAATTTAGATGGTTTCCTATTTTTTAAAACAACACTAAAGCGTTCCTCTCAAAGCTTGTTCGCGTTCTATTGACTCAAAAAGTGCTTTAAAATTACCTGCTCCAAAACCTTTTGCACCCATTCGCTGAATAATTTCAAAAAATAAGGTTGGTCTGTCTTGAACTGGTTTGGTAAATATTTGTAACAAATAACCATCCTCGTCGGCATCGACCATGATGGCTAATTTTTCTATT
>JANXVF010000156.1 GCA_025351785.1 Flavobacterium sp. | reverse complement strand
TAAACCAGAATTATTGTTTTCTCAAATAGAAGATGCCGAAATTCAAAAACAAATAGATAAACTAGAAGCTACAAAAGTTGCAAACAAAGAGATTGCTTCGTACCTCGCAATGACAATTGAACAAAAAGAAACGTCAACTTTTGAAGATTTTTCAAAATTAGATTTGCGTGTAGGAACCATTCTGGAAGCTGAAAAAATGCCAAAAGCCAACAAACTTTTAGTATTAAAAGTCGATACTGGAATTGATGTAAGAACAATAGTTTCGGGAATTGCAGAACATTTTTCGCCAGAAGAAGTGGTTGGAAAACGCGTTACTGTTTTAGTGAATTTAGCACCAAGAACATTGCGTGGTGTTGAAAGTCAAGGAATGATTTTGATGACAAATTTACCCGATGGGAAATTAGTTTTTGTAAATCCAGATATTGATGGCGTTGGGAATGGTGCTTTGATTTCTTAAATTAAAAATAAAATGACCCTAAAAGTAATTGCCTTCGACGCCGACGATACCTTATTTGTAAACGAACCTTATTTTCAAGAAACTGAGCATAAATTCTGCGCATTAATGAGCGATTATCTATCTAAACAAGGATTGTCGCAAGAATTATTTAAAACAGAAATTCAAAATTTAGATTTGTATGGTTACGGCATTAAAGGCTATACTTTATCAATGATCGAAGCTGCGATGAAAATTTCAAACAATACAATTTCTATAGAAATTATTGCAAAAATAATTGAATACGGAAAAGAATTGCTTCAAAAACCAATTGAATTACTCGACGGAGTCGAAGAAACTTTGAAGGCCTTACAGGGAAAATATAAATTAATTGTTGCTACAAAAGGTGATTTAAAAGATCAACAAAGCAAATTACACCGATCTGGTTTAGGTCATTATTTTCACCATATCGAAGTTATGTCTGATAAGCAAGAATTGAATTACACCAAATTATTAAGTAGATTAGAAGTGAATCCAAATGAGTTTTTTATGATTGGTAATTCTTTAAAATCAGACATACTACCAGTTTTGGCAATAGGCGGATATGCAGTGCATATTCCCTTTCACACTACTTGGGAACACGAAAAAATAAGTCATAATGTAGAGCATGAAAATTTTAAAACACTTGATAAAATTAAAGATGTTTTACCTATTTTGTTGAATAACTAAATAGCTTCAAATAATTTACCCGGCAAAGGTCGCACCACGCCTTTCAATTCCATATTTAATAATATTGATGATGTTCTATAAATAGGAAAGTCACATGCCAATGCTACTGTATCTAAAATTTGCTTACCATTTTTTTGAAGATAATCATAAATTTTTTGCTCCTCATTGTCTAAGTCTATAAATAGCTGTTTCTGGATAACTTTTTTTATGTTTTTTTTGTCACCTTCAATTTCCCAATTAAGAATATACATAATGTCTGCAGCACTTGTAAGTAAATTTGCGCGTTGTGTTTTTATCAACGAGTTACAACCTTGACTAAACTTATCTGACGCTCTGCCAGGAACAGCAAAAACATCTCTGTTATAATCGTTTGCAAGGTTTGCTGTAATTAACGAGCCACCTTTTTCTGCACTTTCTATAACTATTGTAGCTTCGCTCATACCAGCAACTATACGGTTTCGACGCACAAAATTTTCTTTTTCGGGATTTGAGTTACTCCAAAATTCAGTCACAAATCCACCATTTTCTTCCATTTTTGAAACATATTTTTTGTGAACTTTAGGATAAATTTGATTCAATCCGTGAGCCACAACCCCTATAGTTTGTAGATTTAAATCCATAGCCGTTTTGTGAGCTACAATGTCAACTCCATATGCAAAGCCACTTACTATTATTGGATCTAGGGGAGCTAAATCTTCAATCAATTTTTTACAAAATTCAGTGCCATACGAAGTTATTTCTCGAGTTCCAACAATACTGATAATTTTACGATTATTCAAATTAATGTTGCCCGTTGAAAATAATAAAATAGGCCCGTCGATGCAGTGTTTTAACTTATCAGGATAGTTTTCGTCTTTAAAAAAAAGAACGTTAATATTGTTTTTTTGAATAAATTTATATTCTGTATTGGCTTGTTCAAAAACTTCTTTGTTTTTTAAATTTTTAATTAAAACCTGTCCTATTCCATCAATAGTTGCAAGTTGAGAAGCCTTAGTTTTAAAAATAGCTTCGGCACTACCACAGTGTTTTAAAAGTTTTTTTGCAACAATATCGCCTACTCCTTCAATTTTAAGAAGTGCCAAAAGGTAAATTAATTCTTGTTCGCTCATTATCAATAATTCGAATTCAAATTAAAGACATTTTATTTAAATTGTTAACAAATTATGTTTATAAAATTTTGACGCCTGCAATAAATAATTAATTTTGTAAATATGAAGATTGAACAATATATATCGCAGTTATTATACCGTTATCAATGTGTGACTGTTCCAGGATTTGGTGCTTTTTTAACCGAAATTCAATCGGCACAGCTAGTAGAAAATACACATTCTTTTTATCCTCCAAAAAAACTAGTTTCATTTAATATCAATCTAAAAAACAACGACGGATTATTAGCAAATCATGTTGCTCAGTCTGAAAAAATACCTTACGATATAGCTGTAAACGCTATCGAAAATCAAGTAATTAACTGGAAAAACAAATTAGATGATTTTGGCGGAATAATTTTAAAAAATATTGGTGAAATTACATTAAACGATACTAAAAATTTAGTTTTTCAACCCTATAATCAATTCAATTATTTAACAAATTCCTTTGGGTTTTCATCATACGTATCGCCTGTTATTAAAAGAGAAGTACTATTGCAACTTGAAGAAAAAAATAGTGCTCAAACTGCAGATTACAGTATTTCAAATAGAAAAAATTCTTATAATTATTTAAAATTTGCCGCTGTTTTTGCTATCGGACTTGGAGTTTTAGGCTCAGTTGGATATAAATTTTATGAAAATAAAATAGCTACAGAAACATTATTAGTTCAAACTAATGTACAGAAACAAGTTGATAAAAAAATTCAAGAAGCAACTTTTTTTATTTCAACCCCTATTCCAGCAGTAACACTAACTGTTAAAAGTGACAAATTACCTTATCATGTAGTTGCCGGTGCATTTAGACAAGAGGAAAATGCAGAAAAAATTTATATTGAATTATTAAAACTAGGATATCCTGCTCGAAGATTGCCAAAAAGCAAAAACGGTCTATATCCTGTTCTTTATGAGAGTTTTTCGAGTTATTCAGAGGCTCAAAAAACTATGAATTCTATAAAAAAATCCCATAATCCTGATGCTTGGCTGTTAATTGAAGTCTTATAAAATTAGTTTTTAAAACTAAATCCTAGTATACCAAAATCGAAATTTTATAGAGTATAATCACTTTATTTTTATATGTGTTGTTACTATTATTGAGGTTTGAATCTAAAAAAATCATCTCAATTCATATTTCAAATATTTTAAAACTACCGTACAAAACTATATTTATCAAATCGAAAAAATACTATCTTTACATTCAGAACTTATTTAAGAATTTAAGTTGTGATTTTCACATCACTTTATAAAAAATTATGGCTTGTACAAATTGTTCCACTGGCGCCAAAGACGGTACGCCAAGAGGATGTAAAAATAATGGGACTTGCGGCACCGATAGTTGCAATAAATTAACTGTTTTCGATTGGTTATCAAATATGAATTTGCCAAATGGCGAAAACCCATTTGATTGTGTTGAAATACGATTTAAAAACGGACGAAAAGAGTTTTATCGAAATACCGAAAAACTTACTTTATCAATTGGAGATGTTGTAGCTACAGAAGCCTCTCCAGGCCACGATGTAGGAATTGTAACACTTACAGGTGAACTTGTAAAAGTTCAAATGAAGAAAAAAGGTGTTGATTTTAAAAGTCCTGAAATAACAAAAATTTACCGAAAGGCTTCTCAAAAAGACATCGATATTTGGAGTGAGGCTCGCGATAAAGAGGACCCCATGAAAGTAAAAGCGCGAAGTATAGCTATTGCTTTGAAGTTAGAAATGAAAATTTCTGATATCGAGTTTCAAGGAGATGGATCGAAAGCAACTTTTTATTACACAGCTAGCGATCGGGTAGATTTTAGATTACTTATTAAAGAATTTGCCCAAGAGTTTAAAACCAGAATAGAAATGAAGCAAGTTGGGCTTCGACAAGAAGCTTCTCGTCTTGGCGGCATAGGATCCTGTGGTAGAGAATTGTGTTGTTCGACATGGCTTACCGATTTTAGGAGTGTAAATACTGCTGCAGCTAGATATCAACAACTTTCATTAAATCCTCAGAAACTTGCTGGTCAATGTGGCAAGTTGAAATGTTGTTTAAATTATGAGTTAGATACTTATTTAGATGCATTAAAGGATTTTCCGGACTTTGAAACAAAATTACATACAGAAAAAGGCGATGCTATTTGTCAAAAACAAGATATTTTTAAAGGTTTAATGTGGTTTGCTTACACAGATAATTTTGCAAATTGGCATGTTTTAAAAATTGAACAAGTAAGAGAAATTATCGCTCAAAATAAGGAAAAAATAAGAGTTTCATCGTTAGAAGATTTTGCTATAGAAATTGTAATTGAGCAAGAAGCTAACTTTAACAATGCTATGGGACAAGAAAGTTTAACACGATTTGATCAACCTAAAAAGAAAAAAGGGAACTCAAAAAATAGAAATAAAATTCAGCCCGTCAACGCAAATCAGAATGCAAATCAGAATTTAAATCAGAATCAGAATCAAAAAAATCAGAATCAAAAAAATCCAAATTCAAAACCAAATCAACACCAAGCAGACAAAAAGAAACCAATAATTATAAAAAAGAATGAAAACAAAGAATAGCATCTTTTTTTTAATGATTTCATTTTTGATAATTTCTTGCGATAAACAAAGCATTTTTGACGAATACAAATCTGTAGGAAATTCCTGGAATAAAGATAGTATTGTTAATTTTAAGTTGCCAAAATTAAACTCAAAAAAACAATATAATTTGTTTGTAAACATTAGAGATAACAATGATTTTCCTTACAACAATTTGTTTTTAATAGTTTCTCTTGAGCAACCAAATAAGCAAGTTAAAATTGATACTCTAGAGTATGCAATGACAAATCCAGATGGTTCATTATTAGGTGAAGGATTTTCTGATATTAAAGAAAACAAACTATTTTATAAAGAAAATGAAGCTTTTAATCAAAATGGTGATTATAAAATTCACATTCAGCAAGCAGTTAGAAAAACTGGGAAAATAGAGGGAGATAAACAACTAAAAGGAATTACTGAAGTAGGATTTAGAATAGAACCTAAAGAATAAAATAAATATGGCTCAAAAAAATATTGCGAACCCTAAAGATATTAAATATTATCAAAGAAAATTCTGGAGAATATTTTTTTACAGTATTGGTGGACTGTTTCTCTTTTTCTTATTTGCATCATGGGGACTTTTTGGAACAATGCCTTCGTTTGAAGATTTAGAAAATCCAGAATCAAATTTAGCTACCGAAGTAATTTCATCTGATGGCGTAGTTCTCGGAAAATTTTATAACGAAAACAGAACTGCGATAAAATATAAAGATTTACCAAAATCTTTAGTTGATGCTTTAGTTTCGACCGAAGATGAACGTTTTTATGAACATTCAGGAATTGATGCCAAAAGAACATTTGGCGCAGCCGCAAAACTAGGTTCTAACGGTGGAGCCAGTACAATAACACAACAATTAGCAAAATTACTTTTTCACGGTGAGGGTTCTAAATTTTTACCTTTTCGAATTATTCAAAAGGCAAAAGAATGGATTATTGCAGTACGACTGGAACGTCAATACACAAAAAACGAAATTATTGCAATGTATTTTAACCGTGTCGATTTTGTAAATACGGCAGTAGGAATACGGTCTGCGGCAAAGGTTTATTTTGCAAAAGAACCAAGAGATTTAAATGTAGAAGAAAGTGCTTTATTAGTAGGGATGTTAACAAATCCATCCTTATTTAATCCTGTTCGTCGACCTGAGAAAGCATTAAAAAGAAGAAATATTGTTTTAATGCAAATGGTTAAAAACAATAAATTAGAAGAATCGGAAAAAAATCAATTAGAAAAAAAACCTATTTTGTTAGATTTTCATCCAGAAAGTCATTTAGATGGAACAGCAACTTACTTTCGAGAATATCTTAGGGACTACATGAAAAGTTGGGTAAAAGATCATAAAAAGCCAGATGGTGAAGAATATGATATTTATAGCGATGGATTAAAAATATATGTAACCTTAGATTCAAAAATGCAAGAGCATGCTGAAGAGGCCGTTCAAGAACATTTAAAAAACTTACAAGAAGAATTTTTTGCTCAACAAAAAGGAAATAAAAACGCTCCATTTGTAAATATAACTGATCTTGAAACTCAAAAAATAATAGATCAAGCGATTAAAACTTCCGAAAGATGGAGGGTTTTAAAAGCCCAAGATATGTCTGATGAAGATATAATTAAGACATTTAGCGTAAAAACAAAAATGACAGTTTTTAGCTGGGATGGCGAAAAAGAAATGGTGATGACTCCTCTCGACTCCATTAGATATTACAAACATTTTCTTCAAACAGGCTTAATGTCGATGGAACCTCAAACTGGTCAAGTTAAAGCCTGGGTAGGCGGAATAAATTATAAATATTTCCAGTATGACCACGTAGGTCAAGGCGCGCGACAAGTAGGCTCAACATTTAAACCATTTGTGTATGCAACTGCAATAGAACAACTCGGAATGTCTCCTTGCGACACTATGATAGATGGACCATTTATGATTCACAAAGGAAAACATCATGTAACTGCCGATTGGGAACCGCGAAATTCAGATAATAAATACCGAGGTGTGGTAACACTTAAAAAAGCATTAGCAAACTCGATTAATACAATTTCGGCAAAACTAATGGATAAAGTTGGTCCAGAAGCTGTTGTTGAGCTTACACATAAACTTGGAGTATCATCTGAAATCCCTTTACAACCCTCAATTGCTCTTGGTGCTGTTGATATTACTGTTCACGATATGGTTGCTGCATTTAGTACTTTTGCAAATCAAGGTGTATATGTAAAACCGCAGTTTATTTCGAGAATTGAAGATAAAAACGGAGCCGTTTTATATGAACCAATACCAGAATCTCATGATGTTTTAAATAGAGATATTGCTTTTGCAGTTGTCAAACTTCTAGAAGGTGTAACAGAAGAGGGAACAGGATCGAGGTTGCGCACTCAAGGTGGCGGAAATGGTTATAATAGAGTTACTGGTTATCCTTATGTATTTACAAACCCAATTGCAGGTAAAACAGGTACAACACAAAATCAATCTGATGGATGGTTTATTGGTATGGTACCAAATTTAGTAACAGGTGTTTGGGTAGGTTGTGAAGATAGATCGGCACGATTTAAAGGAATAACTTACGGTCAAGGAGCTGTTGCTGCGTTACCGATTTGGGGATTATTCATGAAAAAATGTTATGCAGATAAAGATCTTTTAGTTTCAAAAGAAGAATTTGAACAACCTAAAAACATGTCTATAAAAGTAGATTGTTATACTGCTCCTAGACAATCAAAAGTAAAAGATTCTACCGCTGTAGAAGAACAAAATACCGATGAATTTGGTTTTTAGATTACCATCTTTATCATACAGAATAAGAATAAAAATTTCTTGATTTATTTACAAATAACCTTTTTATAAAATAATAAAATACTTTAGATGATAAATAAAAAAGTGCGTTCAGTTCAAGAAGCATTGCAAGGTGTCGAAAACGGTATGACGATTATGCTAGGAGGATTTGGACTTTGTGGAATTCCCGAAAATGCAATTGCAGAGCTGGTACAAAAACAAACTTCAAATTTAATTTGTATTTCAAATAATGCAGGTGTTGACAATTTTGGACTCGGATTATTATTACAAAATAGACAAATAAAGAAAATGATTTCTTCGTATGTTGGAGAAAATGCCGAATTTGAACGTCAAATGTTATCAGGAGAATTAGAAGTTGAATTAATTCCGCAAGGTACTTTAGCAGAAAGATGTCGCGCTGCTCAAGCAGGAATTCCAGCATTTTTTACTCCAGCAGGTTTTGGAACAGAAGTTGCTAACGGGAAAGAAACTCGCGAATTTAACGGAAAAATGCACGTTATGGAACAAGCCTTTAAAGCAGACTTTTCTATTGTAAAAGCTTGGAAAGGAGATACAGCTGGAAATTTAATTTTTAAAGGAACAGCACGAAATTTTAATCCGTGTATGTGCGGTGCAGCAAAAATAACTATTGCAGAAGTTGAAGAACTTGTAGAAGTTGGTACTTTAGATCCAAATGAAATTCACATTCCTGGAATATTAGTTACAAGAATTTTTGAAGGTGAAAAATATGAAAAACGAATTGAACAACGAACCGTACGAACTAAATAAATTTATTTTTAAGAAATCAAAATAATTTATCATTCATCTAGGGAAATTTAAATCAGAAAATTTTTAAAATATATTTATGCTAACTAAAGAAAATATCGCAAAAAGAATTGCAAAAGAACTTAAACATAACTATTATGTTAATTTAGGGATTGGAATTCCAACACTAGTTGCAAACTATATACCAAAAGGAATTGATGTAGAATTTCAAAGTGAAAACGGGATTTTAGGTATGGGTCCATTTCCAATTGATGGTGATGAAGATGCCGATTTAATTAATGCAGGTAAACAAACTATAACAACCTTACCTGGAGCGAGTTTTTTTGATTCTGCTTTTAGTTTCGGAATGATTCGCGGTCAACATGTTGATTTGACTATACTTGGAGCAATGGAGGTTGCAGAAAATGGCGATATTGCAAACTGGAAAATTCCTGGAAAAATGGTTAAAGGAATGGGTGGTGCGATGGATTTAGTAGCATCAGCAGAGAATATTATTGTTGCAATGATGCATGTTAACAAAGCAGGCGAAAGCAAAATTCTAAAAAGATGCACTTTGCCTTTAACAGGTGTAGGTTGCGTAAAAAAAGTTGTTACTGAACTTGCTGTTTTAGAGGTAACTCAAAATGGTTTTAAACTTTTAGAGCGTGCCCCTGGTGTTTCAACTGAACAAATAATTGCCGCAACCGAAGCTAATTTAATTATTGAAGGCGAAATTCCAGAAATGATTATAGATTAAAATCAATTATAAAATAATTTTTTTAGTAATTATAGTACCATTTTCTAAAATTATTTTAACTAATAATGTTTGATATCTATTTGAAACGTCAGATAGAATTACTTGATTTTGTTTTAGTCCCTTTTTTGAGCTGATTTCTCTTCCTAAAATATCATAAACATAAACCGAACTTATAGAATCAATTGTCGATTTTATGTTAATTTGGTTATTATTTGTGGCAATTAGAACATTGTTTTGTGTTTCATTATATGAACTATTTGCTAAAGTATTTAAAGTGTATCTCAAAACAAACCGGTTTTTAAAAATTCCGGTAGTTGATGAAAAACTATAGGGTGCAACCCTTAAATCATGAAAGACGTTTAGCAATTTGTCTTCTAAGTAAATAGGTTGACTCTGATTTTCAAATAATCCGTCTACAGTAGCAATTGCAATACTATAATTTCCAGCTGCTGTTACTAATCCTATAGTAACTGTGTCGGCATCATCAAAAGGTACAGGACGACCTTGAATTATTACATTAACATCATCAACAATTGTAAAAATACTATTTTGACTACCTATCCTCGTGTAAGCATCAAACATTCTGTCTTTATATACAGTAGCGCCAGACACATATCCAATTAATGTTCTACTAGATTGATTATTTGAATCGACTAAGTCTAACCAAATTCTGTTTTTTTCATCACTATTAGCAACTTGTGGAACTTGAGATGCTTTATAAAATTGGCTATTACCGTAAGTTTTACTTCGTAAAGTATTATTAAAAGTTACTAAATCAGTTGAAGCTGTACCATCATTCATTGAAATAAAAAAACCTTGACCTGCAGCAATATTTCCTAAAAATCCAGTTGGACCACTTACGGTTCCTGTGCCGTTGTAGGTTATATAATCATTAGCAGAATAATTTGAGTAAAAAGAGCTGTAAAATGGATTGGGGATAAGCGTTGAAGGTTGTGTTCCATGAGTCCAGATTCTAATTGCACCTTCAATATTAGTGTTTGCATTTAAAAAATCGAGTGCTTTTATAGAGGATGGATACGGATTTCCAATTAAATTCCAGTTATCATCTAAATTTGTAATTGGAATTCCATTTGCTCCTGTGGTACTAGTAGTTGTATTGCCTCTAGAAATTGGAGTTGTAATAATACCATTATTGGGTTTAGCATTGTTAAATATTGCTATAAAAGTTGATGGTATAAATTGATCAAATGTTATTGGAGCTCTAGCAATAAAACCTTTTCCTAAATCCATATTATCGGTTGGTGACCATATCCAATTTCCAAAACCTCCGTTAGGATTTGCAATAATTGGATCCCACTTATAAATTTTATATGGAGTAGTTGTAGATATAGAACCTATATTAAACTCAGAAACTGGAGAAGACCAATACACATAATCATATTTTTTTATTGAAACTTGACGTGTTAATGCAATGTTTCCAATATTATTTGCTTCATCATTAACTTGTATTAAACTCCCGTTGTTATCTATATTTAATTCTCCATTTATGGTTAATTCACTCTGACTTTCTAAATAATCATTATTTGAAATTGTAACTTTTTTTCCAGAGTTTATTAAGCAAGAACAAGCTTCTACATTTCCTCCATTACTACTTGAGGTATAATTGCCATCAAAAATTGCTTTAATACTCGAGGTGGGAATTCCTGCACTCCAACTAGAGCCGTTCCAAGTAGTTGATTGTGGTATTTGACCTTCAATTTTAATATTGTCCACAGCCCAGAGTTCATTTACATTATCACAATAAATAACCAATCTAATTCTCAAATCAGAAACAATTGGCAAATTATTTAAATTTATTTGAGAATAAGCATAGGTTCCTGACGAAGTTTGAGTACCTAAACAACCAGCTGTACATGATGGTAATGATTTGGTAGAAGTAGAAACGCCACTATTTGAACCCGTATAATAGGTATTAAATATTTTTTGTCCTGAAGTTAAAAATTCAAATCGAGAATTATTATATCCGTTTAATATTGATTCTATCGACCAGTTAACTCCTCCATCTTTACTAACTTCGATAGATACGTAGTCATTAACATCTAATCCTTGCCCAGCGGTAAGTGCAAGTGGAGCCACACGCAATGATAAATTAACATTATTGTAATTTGAAACATTTAAAGGATCTAAATATAGAGTAGAATATCTACCTGTTCCTGTTGTAGTTGGATTAAATTGAAAAGAGGAAGTACCGAGATATTTATTCTGTCCACTACTACTGCCAAAAGCTGTTCCCCCAGCTACTGAATGATTTATTGTAGCATCACTGCTCACTGCAACATAACCCCAAGCTGGAGAAGCAGGAGTTGGTTCAAAATCCTGTTGGGCTATTGTTTGAATTGGACCAACTGTACAAACTGTAAAAATAATTCCACGTCCAGAAATAGCAAAAGAAAAGGTAGGATCTACACCATCGTTTGTTGTAAAAGTTACAGTTGCATTTCGAACACCTATTGCCGAGGGGTCAAAAGCTACGGTAAATGAAGTGCTTCCATTTGATCCAATTGATTCTGCGGGTTGTGTAACCAATGTAAAATCGGATACATTTGGACCAGATAAAACGGCATTACTGATTGATTTTGCCGAACCAGAATAATTTGTTATAATAAAAGTTTGTTGTTGTACTGCTCCAGTAACTGCTAATGCACCAAAATCGGTACCATTTACTAACGAAGTGGTTGTAGTTCCTTTTATAACATCATAACTATTTCCGTATACATAAATATTATTTGTTCCTTTTCCAGCTCCGCTAATATTAAAATTGTATAATCCTTCGTCAGGATCATTACTTAAAATATTGATTGTAGCATTTTTAGCTCCTAACGAAGTTGGTGTAAAAGTAATTTCAAAAGTTAACGAACCACCACCTGCAATTGAGTTTGAACTAGGTTGTATTGAAACTGAAAATTGATTTGCGTGTAATCCTGTTATTGTAACTATTGGAATTCCAGTTAAATTTAATGCTGTAGTTCCTAAATTTTCTATTGTAAAAATTCGAGTAGATGAAAAACCTGGTGTAACTGTAACGGGAAATGCAGTCCAATTAGTTCCACTTGGATATAAACTATTGTCTGGAATACTTTGATTATTCCCTTTAATATTTATATCAACTAGAGCTGTAACTGTTGCATTACCTTGAATTAAAAAGTCATACGGATTTTCATTTGAATCGTTGTTTGCAATTGTAAGTGTAGTATTTCTAATTCCAGCACCCGATGGACTATAAGTAACTGTAAAATCTAAAAATGAACCAGCATTTATAGTGGTAGGCAATACAATACCTGATACTGCAAAATCAGTATTATTACCTCCTACAAAAGTAATTGAGGTTACATTTAAAACTGCATTTCCTAAATTTTCAATTCTAAAATTTTTAGATTGAGAACTTCCAACAACAACAGTTGCAAAAAGTGTATTATCTAAAGAAGAGGGTGTTGTATCGCCATCAGTTATCGTAGGATTACTTGCAATTATTCCTCTTACGTTAATTTCTGGAGCTGTAGTTGTTGTACAATTTGAGTTGGGTATAGTTACAGCCGTTCTGTAATTATAAGTTTGTCCTGTAACTCCATTTGAAGCAAAAGGGATTAGCGTAAAAAAATAATTAGAACCTCCATTTAATCCTGTTGCTGCAAAACTTGTAGCTGTTGAAGTTGTATATCCTATAACAGTAGCATCACCAATAATATCACCTACATTATATAAAACACCGTCTGCTGGTAATCCCGTTGGTACCGCATTTATGTTAGATAAGATAAGATATCCATTTCCAGAAACAGTTGTTGCGGCCGAAAAATTTAAATTTATTTGAGAAACACTTGCTGTAGCGCAATTAAAACTCGAAGCATGAGCAGTTGGCTCTGTAGATAATGTATAAAAAGTAGCCGATTCAGGCAATGCACTATTGTAACAATTAGGATCGTTATAAGCATAAATTGTCACAGTATATTGTGTTCCAGAAATCAATCCCGTAATTCCTGAGACACTAGATCCTGTGTTTCTATAAACTACTCTGTTATTAGAATCTATCAATCCTGCACTTGCATAGTTTGTATTTGCTGTATATCCTATCGAAGCTGGTAGCGTATTTGAAGAAGCTGTTGGTCTAATTACTACCATAGTACCCGTTGTTAAAGCCGCATTTATCCAAGAAAAATCTGCGCCTACGTTAGTTACATTTGAGGTAATAATTGTTGATGATTGGGTAGTAAATGGTGCGCAACCAGCACTAAAAGTAGCAGTTACACTTAAATTATCAATGCCAATTCCTTGACCATTTGTTGAGCCTGCTAAACCTGTAAACGTCCAACATAAATAATATAATCCTGATGGCGGAATATTTAAACCCGATAAAGATACTGTTTTACCAATTGAAGTAGGAGGATTTACAACTGCATTAACTCCGTCTAACGGGTAAGATTGATTTCCTGATGCTCCAACAATATTTACGTTTGTAGCGACAGGTCCGTGAAAAAAAGTCCAATCAAATTGTCTTGTCCCAGTTCTATATTTTTCATAATCGAAAGTAATATTTAAATCACTAATAGTACTTAAACTTGTGTTTTGAATTGCTAAAATAATAGATCTTGGGCCAGTGAAAGTTCCTGTTGTTAAAAATCCTAATGCCCTGTCGGTTGAAGAGGCTGTTACTCCGTTTGCCCAATTTATTATACCCCCAGTTGAAGTGCCTACAACTGCTCCCGCACTTGAGGTTCCATATGCTAGTGTTGTTGCAGTAGTTCCTGTAGAATAATTTGCCGTAGTATTAACGACGAAACCTGAGGGAAGAGTTGCAGTTCCGCTAGAGCCTAAAATATCAAAGTTTTGTGTTACAGCAGTTGCATCAGGTATTGAAACTTGCCCAAAACTCAAAAATCCGTAAAACAAAGCGACAATAAGTAATTTTATATTCTTCATAATATTTTGATTATATTAATAAAACATAAATATTTCAATTAATAAAAATGGCATACAAAATTACTTCTAATTTACAGTATTTCAATATATTTGTATCAAGTAATTATCAACAAAAAGCAAATTATAATCAATCTTTGGACTCCAAAATAA
>JANXVF010000128.1 GCA_025351785.1 Flavobacterium sp. | reverse complement strand
GACGGATACATTTCTAAACTTGACACCAATGGCAATTTTGTTTGGGCAAATAAAATCGGTGGCTTAGGTAATGAGAGTTTATTTTCAATAACGGTAAGTTTGTTGGGCAAAGTTTCTGTTTCGGGTTCTACAAGTTCTGGTTTTGCAAAATCGGTAACAGCTGTGCCATCCGGAGGATTTTTAGCATCATACACGCAACCTGCACTTACAACTTCAAATTTTGAATTAGATAAAAATATATCAGTATATCCAAACCCGTCAACAGGCGCATTCAACATTAAAATAAATGATGATTTGCTGGGAGCAACAGCAACTATTTATAACATTTTGGGACAAAAAGTAAATCAGTTTACGCTAGATGCATTAACAACCAATCAAACCCTTGATAAAGGAATGTATTTGATAGAAATTGATAAAGAAAATGCTAGAGTTACTAAAAAAATCATTGTAAAATAAGACCAAATAAATTAAATTTCTTTAAATCATTTTGATATGAAAAATATAAAAAAAACATGTATTGCATTTGGAATGGCTTTTTTAGCTATTTCAACCTCTTGTTCTAAACCAGATTCTGGATCTAATGCAACATCCAGCGATTATAGTGCAACACTGTTTACTCAAAGCACAGGTTGGAATCGAGTTGCAATTATAACTCCAACATTGTACCCTTTAGGTGTTGCTAATTGGTTAACGCCTTATGATTTGAATATTGTTGGGAGTAAAGTACAAGTAATTTTTTATCAAGACAGTAATTTTCAACAACCTAATGTATCCAAAAGCAGTTACGATATTGGTGGCAATTCAACTGCCTCGATTATTGCTTTAACTAACTTACATTATGTTGGTAATGGATCAGCTGGTGTAACTTATGGTTCTGTTTTTTTTAAACCTAATTCTTACATAGTAGAAACTTTAAATAGTACTGGTACAAATTATCTGGGACTATTTAATGAAGTTGGGACAGAAATAACATCACACTATGTAAACAATTTCTATTCGGGCGATACCAAGATGTATGCAAACGGAGATTTGCTAACTGGTGGTTTGTATAGTAATGTAGCACCAATATATTATTATTATACTAGAGCAACCAATAGCTGGACTGTAAATGGTGGAACATCATCGTCTGATCAAACTTTTAATATTGATTATATGCCGTTTAAAACAGCAGATGGTTCGTTATTGGGTTTTCGATTTTTTAATAAAAACACTCCTGAAAAAGCATTTTTATCGATAGCCGATCTTAATCCATCAATATCTTATCAAGACAAATTTGTCGAAGAACATCCAGAATATGCGCCAACACAATACATTATTCATCAATATACTGCCAACGAAACCATATTTGCAAGTAATGTTAGTATCGCAAACTATGCTGTTGAAGACAATAGCTTTACAGTTGTATTGCGAGAAGAAAATAATACCACACACAACTACACTTTATCGGCTTTTAAATGGACAAAAGGTGCACTAGCATTTCAAAATTTATACAGTCATTTACCAATATCTAAAATTTTGGGCGACAGTTTAGGTGCCAATAGTGTTTGTCAATCCAATGGCGAAATTGGAGTTTTAGTTCGTGAAGGCACTAACGGAAACGAAATGACATATAGTTTAGCAACTTGCAATGCTAGTGGCGAACACCGTTATGGTGCAGTTGTGAATAACACATATCCACGAGCGGTAACACTATTAAGTTGTTTGCGGTTTATAAACGGAAGTTATTATGCAGTTGCTTCGCCATCGTTATTTGACATTGACAATTATGAAGGACAACACCTAGACGTTGTGAAACTTACATTATAATTATTAAAAAACACCTTTATGAAAACTAAATTCTTATTATTTATTGTGCTAATTTGCTCAATTACTTCAACTTTTGCACAGGATAAACCAAGTGTTACAGCAACTATTGTTACCCTAATCAAAGCACGCAATAATGAGTTTGCCGATTTAAAAGGCGAACTTGTAACATCAGACAAAGAGCAAATGATTGATTACTATACTTGCAAACAAACTTTTGGAGCAAAAATAGAAGCATTGAGTTATGAAAAGAAAAACAATCGAAGTCGTTTTTTGAGCTATTTTGATTACAAAGAAACTGATGAATTGCTTAAAGCTAACGAAGTTTTAGATCAAGTTCTTAATGCCATAAATATTTTGGCAAGCAACAGCCCAGATGCTAAATATAAAGGTTATGATTATCAAACTAGCGATGGTCAAGACATTACCGAAATTATTGACAACAGCAACGGATATCTTGTAATGCGAATTATTACTGGAAAAGAAATCAAGTCAATGAGTCTTATTTTTTACAGCTCAACTTATGGCAAACCTTAATAAAATACTCATGAAAACTACAACAGCAGTACTATTTCTATTTATTTCAAATATACTTTTTTCTCAATCTGGTACTTGCGTCTCTGGTAATTGTGAAAACGGAAAGGGAAAAATTATACTTTCTAAAACCAGTTATTACGAAGGAGAATTTAGCAATAAACAATTTAGTGGCAAAGGCACATTTGAAGATGAAAATTATTTATATACCGGTCAATGGAAAGAAGGCTGGTATAACGGCAAAGGAAAATTGTGTAGTAAAAATCAAGGCGAAAATGCAAAAACAGTACAATATTATCACGTTTATGAAGGTGAATTTGTAAATGGAGTTAAAAACGGTCAAGGTCTTTTAGCTTATTTTATAAGTAAAGACACAAATAGTGTTTATAAAGGAAATTTTAAAGACAATGAGTTTTTTGGAAAAGGAAGTTTTCACGTCTATCCTTTTTGTACTTACATAAGTGACAATTGGACTGATAGTAAAAATTTCACTACTGGTAAAATGATTAGTGATGATTCTAAAAAAGTTTATGAAGGTGCTTATGTAAATTTAGCTTTTAGAGAAAACAGTACAACATCTCAAGGTAATAATCAATCTCAAGCAGCTTCAAAAAGAAGAGAATCAATGGCTGTAGGAATGTTTGTAACACATTCTGTTAAAGCAATTGGGCTTGCTATGGGACGCTATTCAGAAGTTTTTAAAGCCGATATGATTGCACATTTAGCAAACGGTTACAAAAGATATTTTGTTGATGTAACTAGATATTCAAAAAAATATCCAGTTCCAGTTGGCGTAAGTATTTTTTATCAACTTGTTAATGATAAAAACCAAGTTGTAGACCAACAAGTTAAAATAGGTAGTGAAGAATGCTATTTTATGCTCGATTTAGAAGGAACATATACCATTCAAGTAGCTTATGATTTTCACGATTGTTATGGAGATTGCAACAAGGTTGAATATGCAAAAATGCAATTTACGCTCAATTCTCAAGATTTTGTTTACACAGATTAAAACCATTTAAAAATCAAATAAAAATGAAAAAACTACTATTTACAATAACGTTAAGTTTAATTATTGGTAATGTCTTTGCTCAGAAAAATTTTAATCCAATTATTTTTTCTAAATCTCTAACAACCACTGGTAATCCTAGTGTGATGGATCAAGGTGTATTTGCAAAAAAAGATTCCTACGATAATTTAAAAGTAAACATGTCAGATAAATCAGGAACCATTTTAATCGATGCCAATCAATCAACAATAACTGTAAAAACAGATTTAGAGGCAGATAAAGTATTTAAAATACGCACTATCAATAAAGAAGAAAAAGATAAGTATAAGGTAAAAACAGTACGAATTTCTTGTGAAGATAATATGGCAGTTCAATATGATTTGATAATAACAAGAAATTCAAATTCTAAAGAAACAAACCAAATGATTGTAAAAATAATAAAACCAAACAATGACGGATATCAATTTACGTGTACATATTTAAAAGATTTATATGAAAAATAATAGTATGAAAAAAGCACTTTTAATTTTAGTAATTCTTGTTCATTGCATCGCATTTTCTCAACCAAAATTATCGATGTTAGAGCAACAAGGAACCGATTTTTTTAAAGCTGGAAATGAAGTTAATGCTACAGCATCATTTGAAAAAGCATTTTCCGAAAATTCTAAAAGTCTTTACACCATCAATGCTTTAACATCGTTGTATCACAATCAAAAATTAGAGCAAAAATCTTATGATATGGCAGACAAAGGAATGATACTTTCGGGTGGAGGTGCCAACTTTGTTTATGCAAAAGCAAGAGCCGCAACTTTTTTATACAAACCCGAAGATGCTCTTGCAATTATTGATGCTTTTGCTAAAAAAAGTAAACCCGATTATATGCTCTACTTTGTTAAAGGAAATGCTTTTAATCAACTTAATGATAAGCCAAATGCTATAGCTGCCTACAGTCAAAGTATTGCTGATAGTCCTGAATTTTTTAATGCCTATTTTGAACGCGGAAAATTATTTGCCAACTTGCAACGTTACCCACAAGCACTAAAAGATTATGATAAATGTATCGAATTAGATAAAGATTATGCCGATGTCTATAATTATTTGGGCGTTATTTATTACAAGATGGGCAATCTTGACGGAGCATTGACAAATTATAATAAATGTTTACAACTAGACCCAAAGCAAAGTTTTGCACTTGCTAATCGGGGTGTAATTTACCGAGAAAAAAACGAAGTAGATAAAGCAATAGCAGATTTTGATGCCGCAATTTTATCAAATCCAAACAATGATGGAGCTTATTTTGAAAATGCTGTGATGTATATGACAAGTAAAGACTATACTAAAGCCGCTGCGCTTATAGATAAAGCCATTGCAATTCAGCCTAATTTGTCTGTTTATTATGTTGTAAAAAGCAAAATTAATAATGCCGTCGATAAGTATGATGAAGCAATTATTTCGGCCAACAAAGCCTTGGTGTTAGAACCAAATAATCCTGATGGGTTTGTATTAAAAGCTGCCGCCTATTACAACAAAGAAAATTTTAATGAAGCTCTTAAAATTGTAACAGAAGGTATTACAAAGCTACCAGATTATTATGTTTTTTATTCTTTTAGAGCCTCAATTTATAGAAAATTAAATAACAATGCTGCCGCTGCTGCCGATGATGCTAAAGCTAAAGAATTGGCAGCTAAATAAAATATAATGAAAAAACTACTTATAATTTCAATTTTATTTGTTAAAATAGTTGCATTCTCACAGTGTCAAAAAGGCAATTGTATAAACGGCAACGGAGCCTATGATTTTGGTTGGTGCAAATATGCTGGCGAATTTAAAAACAGTAAACCAGATGGCAAAGGAACAATGAAATATGATGATTATACATATGTAGGAAATTTTACAAACGGACTAGAAAACGGCGAAGGAATTATAACCAACAATAACGGAAGTATTGAAAATGTAAAGTACGATAACGGTGTAAAACAAGTTTTTCATTTAGAAAAAATTGCCGCAAAAGACTACAAGCCACTCGTAATTCAGGATATAAATTGTATTTCTGGTGATTGTATAAATGGTTTTGGAACGTTACAATATCCTTCGGGAAATAAATATGTTGGGTCTTTTAAAAATTATAAATTAGAAGGTAACGGTATTTTTTATTTTTCTAATGGAGAACGTTATGAAGGTCTTTTTAAATACAATTTATTTGCAAACGGCACTTATTTTTTTAAAATTGGAGCAACCTACAAAGGCACTTATGATGAAAAAGGATTAGAATTTAACGGAGTCATTACCTCTGTTACAGGAGTTTCAATTCCTTATGTAAATGGTAAACCAATTATACCTATAAAACCTGAAGTAGCAAAAGCAGAAAAAAACAACCAGTCTGATAGTAAAAAAGGAGGAATACTAACTTTTTGCCCAGCCTGTTGTGGCACTGGCAGTGTGGTAGATAGAGTTGTTACTGGAACTCAATATGAAACTACACATTACAAATCATGTACAAGGTGTAGTGGTCACGGTATGTGGATGCAATAATTATTTTTAAATAAGCCAAACGGCTTATTTTTTTGTGTTTATAGGTGTCGCATCTTTGACGAATATTCATTTTAATAAAAACTCATCATGAAAAATTTAAAATATTTATTATTTCTTTTCATTATTGTTTCCAACCCTAGTTTTGCACAAAAAACCAATGCAAAAGAAACAGTACAAAGTAAGGCTGATAAAGAAAACGCTGAATTTTTAAAAGCGTTAGAAAACTTTATGAATTCTACAGAATCTGATAAAGTAACAAATGGCATTGGTCATTTAAACATTGATATATCAAAAGGTATAAATATTGATTATTCTGGCGAAATCAAAAACGGAAAACCAAATGGCAAAGGGTTAGCAATTTTCACAACTTATGAAGATCAGAAATATTTTGGCGACTTTGAAGATGGCCAATTAAACGGCAATGGAACGATGTTTTATGGCGAAGGATCAATCGTAAGTGGTACTTGGAAAAACGGTTTGTACACCGGAACAAATATTGCATTGTTAGACAAAGATGGAGGTCTGACTTTAGGCGATTTTAATGATGAAGTCTTTAACGGTAAAGTCAAATTTATTACTGCAGATGGTGCAATGTATTATCAAAACTATGTTAACGGAAAATTAAGTGGCAGAATACTCGGAATACCGGCAGATAATAGTAGTATAACTGATATATATTACGAAAATGGTCTTAAAAATGGTCAGGGATATCAATATGACCCAGTAACTAAAAAACTTTATCAAGGAATTTGGAAAGATGAAAAGTGGGTAGAACCAAGCACAAACAATTTTGAGAGCTTTTTGGCAAGCCCAACATTTGACTGGTTAGAAGATGATAAGCAGATTTTTGTAACAGAAAAACTAAACGAAAAGCAAGAAATTGAAGGTACTTGTTACAGTTATGTAAAGGCAACACACGAACGATGTTTTGGCGTTTTTATAAATGGAAAATTGCAAAATGGGTTATCTATCTCGCGCGATAACTCACGATTTATTGGACTATTTAAAGAAAATAAACTAACTGGTTTTAGTTTACTCTTAAAAACTAAATTTTTATATTTTGGGAATTTCGAAAACGGACTTACTGAGGGCAAAGCTGTTGTTGTTGATATAAAAAATAAATTAATTGCCGATGGATTATTTAGCCTTGGAGCATTAAATGGGCAAAGTATTTTTTTGAATAAAGAGAACATAATATATTCAGGAAATTATACCAAAGGTTCGCTAGACGGCGATATTGCTGTAATAAAACCAAACGGAAATTGGGCAAGTGTGATCTATAATAATGGAAAAACTTATAACAATTGCAAACAAATTGGCTTTAGCAATGGCACGGTTATCAATGCGCAACCAACTGATGTTTCTGTGGCACTAAACGATTTATTAAAAGCAGCTGTTGCAGGTTTTAGTAATATCGAAAGTCCAGAAACTCCCGAAAAACAAGCAACAGACGGCTATATTGTAAACCCTGATAAAGGAAGTTGGTTTAAATTTCCGAATTTTGATGACCAACATATTTCAAAACCTGCAAAAGATGTTTCTGTTTATTATGCTGAAAAGTTTAATATAAAAGGATTTGAAGCCGCGCAAAAAATGTTTGTTAATTTGTGCACACAAATAAAAGCTGCGCAAATTGTATCAATAAATAAAGGAACCTCAACCGGTTATTTAGGCATTACAAATGTTCTTACAGAAGCAGATGATTTTAAAGAAAATATCTATCAAGTAATTTTAAGCGATTTTAGTACGCAACTCATCAAAGTCATTATAAAAAAACAGGGTAGGGCGTTTTATAAATTAACAGTTATGTTGCCAGAATTAAATAAAAATTTTTAGCTTCTGTTGCAGTCTTCAAGCATTTGGTTGCATATAATTGCTATCACATTTGCAAGATTTCAAATATAATTATAGCAGTATTGTTCAATGTTTATTTTAATTAAATTATTTTAGATACTTATTTAAAATTTCATCATAAATAGGTCATCTTATTAGACAATTGTGGCATAATGATAACAAATTATGCCATCTTGATAATCAATTATGCCATCTTAATATACAATTATGCCATCTTGATAAACAAATATGGCATAATGATAGACAATTATGGCATAATTACAGACAATTATGGCATAATTATAGACAATTATGGCATAATGATAAACAATTACGGCATAATGATAAGCAATTATAGCATAAATGCTTACAATTATGGCATATTTATTATTATTTGCTTACATTTTTAAAATTCAATTAATTTTTATAACAATATACGACAAACAACGTATTTTTTTGTTGCAATAGTCTTCTCACATTTACATAAAATTTAAAAAATTTAAATTATGAAAAAATCACTACTATTATCAGTATTATTATTGACTTCAGTTTTTGCCAATGCACAAACGGTTCTTGATTGGAGCCAAAAACTTTATGGCACTAGTTCTCAAACTTATGGTCCAAAAGCACTAAACAATGTAATTGCAAATGATGCTTCAGGCAATATCTATGCAATTGGTGTGTTCGCATCGACAAATGGATCAGCTTTGGTAGATTTAGATCCATCATCGGGAATATTCAACTTAAATGTTACATCAGGAAATATTTATATTACAAAAACTGACGAAGCAGGAAATTTTATTTGGGCAAAACAGCTAGGTGGAAATAGTCCTGGATTTGCAAGTTCAATTACAATTGATACTTCTGGAAATATTTACATTTCGGGAAAGGTAGGTTTTGGTTTTTGGGATTTTGATCCAAGCCCAACCCTTAATACAAATACTTATATTTCTGGTGGACAAGCCAATTTTATTTCAAAACTAAATCCTGACGGAAGTCTTATTTGGGTAAAATTTATAAAAAATATTTATGATGAGAATTACGATCAAATAAATGATATAAATGTAGATTATGTAGGAAATATTTACGCAACTGGTTCTTATAGATTAGATGCCGATTTTGATCCAGGCGCAGGCGTTGTCAATCTTTCTCCAGTAACTGATGCTTATATTCAAAACTTTGTTTTAAAATTGGATGCTTCGGGAAACTATGTTTGGGCAAAAGCATTCAAACAATCATCAGGTGCAAGTAATGTTGAAGTTGGTGGACATTCAATCAAAAGCGATTTATTAGGCAATGTATATGTTTGTGGATATTTTGGAAATGGAGTAATGGATTTTGATCCTGGTGTTGGTGTGGTCAATAAAACATCTATCAATGATTCCAGTTTATTTATTACAAAATTAAATGCAATGGGCGAATTAGTTTGGGTAAACACTTACGAGAAAATTGGCTATTCCCAAGTTGGCTTCGAAAGTAAATTAGTGTTAGATGCCACAAATAACCCAATTGTTTCTGAATCTATATATTCAAATGCTGTTTATAAAAATACATTTTTCAAACTTAATAGTGCAACAGGAATAGATATTTGGACAAAATCGATCGCTGGAGTTATCGTTGTAACAGGTCCAAATGGATTAAGTAATGCTGGGTTTTGCGAGTCAAACGGAATGACTTCGGATAGTGCTGGAAATATTTATGTAACTGGTCGGTTTTACAATACAGTAGATTTTGATCCTGGATTAGGCGAATTTACTTTAACACCAGATATTAATACAATAAATAGTGGCACCAACATCGACGGTTATTTTGCCAAACTTGACAGTAACGGTAATTTTATTTGGGCTAATAAAATTGGGAGTTATGGTATAGATTATGTTTCTAATATTCTTGTTAATCCATCAGGAAAAGTTATCATAAAAGGCTTCGCGGGTACGGGCGGTTTCAACAAAATTGCAACAACTGCTGCGGGTCCATTTCTTGCATCATACACCCAACCTGCACTTGCAACCTCG
>JANXVF010000120.1 GCA_025351785.1 Flavobacterium sp. | reverse complement strand
TTGGTCTAAAATGTATATTTATTTTTTAAACCACATAGAGCCATAGATTATACCTCTAAATAAGAAAATTTTAGAAATATTTTTTTTTCACATAGCTATCAATTCTATATAAAACGAAGGTTTTTTAAAGGATATGTTTTCTATGTTTCTTTGTGGTTACATATATTTATTAGGCTAAAGCCAATAAATTTTAAAGTTTAATTGATTTTCAAAATTTTAGAATTATCAATTTTGAAATAATTTGCAACTGAATTATAGTCTTTAATATTGTACTTAGAATTCGATTTATTTGAAAAATTAGCTGGAATAATTACAATTCTTAAAACTTGATTTAGTCTATAATTGTTTGATACAGTAGCTAAATCATTACCATCCATAAAAATGCTTGCATCATATTTTGTAAAATCAAAGTCATATCTAAAATCTAAAGTTCCATCATTAAAATAATGTGTTTCGGGAAGTAATTTCCAAATATCAGTTCCTGAGCTAACACCAGATAATCTATAAACTAGAACCATGTCAGATGCATAAATTGTATGCGGAAAAGCAACTAGATTTGAAAAATTATTTGATGGAGTAAATGATTCTGTAACTTCAAAAACTTCACTTAAAACTGTGTTATTATTTACAATATTGGCAGGTTGAGAATCACTAACAGTGCAACTTTGTAACAGCATCATCCCGATAAATGCTACATAAATAATTATTTTTTTCATGATTTGTATAATTTAAGTTTTTAATTAAAGTTCAATTGCTGTGCCAAAGTTGTGTTTTAACAAAAAATTGTAAATTAGCAAAATGAAAAACTCCCCAAAGCTTTATATGATCATGTTAGGTTGCCGACCTGAAGGGCGTTTTACCGAGCAACACGATATTTTTTTTGGAGTAGCTGCATCTCTAAAAGATTTGATTCCCGAAATGAAATTTTTTTGGAAAGAAGCAAAAGGAAAAATTCACATTGATGCCTGGCGAGAGGTTACAGTGGTCGATAATTATGCTATAAATATTGTTCCTAAAAGCAGTGTACAATCTGATAATAATAAATTGTTTTTTATAAATCTCGGCGGATATAAAGAAAATGAATTTGAAGAATATCATTATAAAACTCTTGCTGTTGCTACTAATATAGGTCAAGCATCAAAAAAATCAAAAGAAACTACTTTTTACAAACACTTTGGTTTTAAAGGGGCTACTTCACACATAGATGATAAATTCGGAATTGATGTAGATGACATTTATAATGTAAAAGAAATTTTAGCTGCGGTTTATAAAGAAAAATATGAAATTCTCATTTCAAATTCGACTGAAGAATTAGTTGATGATATTTTGCACATTGGTTATTTGAAACTTGAAAAAATTAAAGAATTAATCTGAATTATGGGACGAAACAACGAACGAAATATTAAGAACCATAACGATAAATTGCATAAAGCACAAGATAGAGAAAATGCTAAAAAAATACTTCGTGCAGAAAAATTAAAAGGAATTTCAAAGAAGTTTCAGGATAAAAAAAATGATTTACATCAATGATATTATTTAAAACTTTTGGCTTTAGCCTAATAAATATATGTAATCACAAAGAAACATAGAAAACATATCCTTTAAAAGAGCTTCGCTTTATGTAGAATTGATAGATATGTGAAAAAATATATTTCTAAAATTTTCTTTTTCAGAAGTATAATCTATGGCTCTATGTGGTTTAAAAAATAAATATACATTTTAGACCAAAGCCAAACTTTTTTGATATAAACTTTTAAAAATAAAATAGAAATTAATAAAAAATAATATGCAAAAATCTGGTTTTAATAACTTCTGTCTTCTAATTGTAGCTTGTATCTTTACAAATACTGTAAATTCTCAAACTCATGATGAAAAAATGCTGAAAGACATTTATAATTCATCATTAACAAACTCGAAGTGTTATGATTGGCTCGATTTTTTGTCTAATAAAATTGGCTCTAGACTTTCAGGATCAGTTGGAGCTGGAAAAGCTGTGAATTATACACGAGAACAACTTGAAAATTTAGGATTAGATCGCGTTTTTTTGCAAGAAGTTATAGTTCCAAAATGGGTGAGAGGTACAAAAGAAGTTGCTTATATTTTAAATAAGAATAAAAAAATCGAAATACCAATTTGTGCTTTAGGGGGAAGTATTGCCACATCAAAAATGGATTAACCGCTCAGGTTATCGAAGTTCATAGTATAAAAGAGTTATCAGATTTGGGAATTGAAAAAATAAAAGGAAAGCTAGTTTTTTTTAATCGCCCAATGGATAATGCTCAAATTGAAGCTTTTAATGCCTATTCTGGAGCGGTAGATCAGCGTTTTGCAGGGGCAAAAGAAGCTTCAAAATTTGGAGCTGTTGGAACTATAGTACGGTCTATGAATTTACGATTGGACGATTTTCCTCACACTGGGGCAATGAGTTATGGCGATATTTTAAAAGAAAACTATATTCCATCTTGTGCCATATCGACCAATGGTGCTGAACTTTTAAGTAAATTATTAAAAAGTAATCCACAATTAAAATTTTATTTGAAACAGTCATGTCAAAAATTTGATGATGTTTTATCCTATAATGTTGTTGGAGAGTTAAAAGGTAGCGAGCATCCCGAAAATATTATTTTGGTAGGTGGTCATCTTGATTCTTGGGATTTGGCTGATGGATCGCAAGATGACGGTGCAGGAGTTGTTCAAAGCATGGAAGTTTTAAATATTTTTAAAAAACTTTATTATAAACCTAAAAACACGATTCGGGTTGTACTTTTTATGAATGAAGAAAATGGTGGAAAAGGAGGGAAGAAGTATAACGAGTTAGCTCATGCAAATAACGAAAATCATATTTTTGCACTCGAAAGCGATTCTGGAGGATTTTCTCCAAGAGGTTTTTCCTTTGAATGTAGCGATGTGCAATTAACAAAAATGGCTTCTTGGCGTAATTTATTTGAGCCCTATTTGATTCATCAATTTGTTATGGGACATTCAGGATCGGATATTGAACCACTAGAATCAAAAAATATTATCAAAGCAGGTTTACGTCCCGATTCGCAACGATATTTTGATTATCATCATGCTAAAAATGATACTTTTAATTCGGTTAATAAACGAGAATTACAACTTGGTGCTGCAACTATGGCTTCAATGATTTATCTTATTGATTTTTATGGAATTTAGTTTTTTTACTTATTTTTTTAAGGTATACACTTGTAAATTAGTCAGTTAAATAATTCTTAAATTCAGACAATTTTTCATTTATGAGATTAAATCTATGTCAAAATGACTTAAAATTTATCATGGTATATAATTTGTTTTTAAGCTTTCAAATTCAAAATTGTATAACTTAAAATTAAATTATTATGAACTTAATTAAAAAACAAACTGTGCCGTTATCATCAGTATTAGATGAATTGTTAAAACCAGATTGGTTTGGTGGGTTTCAAGATTTTGAAAAAAACATTCCATCAGTAAACATCATAGAAGCAGAAACTAATTTCTTGATTGAGCTTGCTGTTCCTGGAATGAAAAAAGAAAATTTTGATATAGAAATCGATTCTAATATCTTAACAGTTTCTGCTGAAATTTCAAATGAAAATGAGGGTAACAATTTTAAAGGAAACTATACTCGAAAAGAATTTGATTTTTCGTCATTCAGAAGAAGTTTTACCTTGCCAAACACTGTTAATACTGAAAAGATAAACGCTACTTACCAAGATGGAGTTTTAGTAATCAGCTTGTTTAAAAAGGAAGAAGCTTTACCAAAACCTAAAAGATTAATTGAAATTAATTAATTAATTTGGCTTTGGTCTAAAATGTATATTTATTTTTTAAATCACATAGAGCCATAGATTATACTTCTGAATAAGAAAATTTTAGAAATATATTTTTTCACATAGCTATCAATTCTATATAAAGCGAAGCTCTTTTAAAGGATATGTTTTCTATGTTTCTTTGTGGTTACATATATTTATTAGGCTAAAGCCATTAATTTTAGTTTCAAATAAAACAAGCCGTTATTTTGAAATAACGGCTTGTTTATTTTAAGTAAAAAAAATCTTATTTATTGTTTTTCAAAGCTAATTGTTTTCTGCTTTTATAGGCTTTTAGATATTCTCCTTTTGGTTTTCCGTCATCAAAAGAGCTCCATTTTACTAATGTTCTCACAGCCATTCGTGCATCTTCATTGGTCCAATTTTCATATTCTATTCTATACAAGGCACTATACATTTCTGCCCTACCAATTCCGTGATAGCAATGAATTAATACCGGATAATTATCTTTATTATCCATTATTTTAAAAAAAACGTCTAGGTTTTCTTTCTTTGGAATTTGATCTGAACCATCGTTAAAATAGTTCACTCCCTTTATTTTTGAAATTGCATTTTGTTCTGAGATTAATTCTTGTGGAATTTCAGGGTTATTTGTTAAATCTGCTGTTCCAGGAAATCGTAAATCGACAATTGATTTTATGTGATATTTCTTGACATAACTCTCTATTTCATCTGGAGGAATAACACCAGATTTATATACTTTACCTTCGGTTATTGTTTCAAAATTATGATTTATGTTCATATCATAAACATATTTTCCTACACCTATCAAAATTAATGTCAACACTAATAAGCCAATTTTTTTCTTTAAATTCATTTTTTTATTTGTTAAATGGTGCCAACTTTTTGTCTATAACACGTTCCATATAGTCCTGAATAAATGCTTTACATTTTAATTCTAGTAAGTTCATTTCTGGATTTCTTTTCAAAATTAAATTAGTTTTAAGATCTTTATCATTTTTAGAATAAAAACCAATTACTTTCTCTCCGTCAAATGTACAAATATAATTTCCACACATATATTGATACAAATTTGCTGAATATCGAACTACAAAAGGCTGTATTTTTGAATCGTTTACTAAACTTCTACCCCAACTTCGAAATGGTTTTTTATATCCAATAACATCTAAAATAGTGGGGTAAATATCTATTTGTTGGGCAAAATTTTTATTTACTCCAACATATTTGCCGTTTGGAGAATATATCAACATTGCAATTGTATTTTTATTAAGTTCTTTTCCATATTCGTCATAATAAATCAAATTAGCATGATCGCCAACTAAAACAAAAATGGTATTATTGAACCAAGGTTCTTTTTTTGCTTTATTAAAAAATTGTTTCAAAGAAAAATCGGTATATCTTATGCACTTGTGCATAATACAAGGGTCTTCATCCTTGAAAGTAGTTTTATATTTATCTGGAACTTGATAGGGTTCATGCGACGAAACTGAAAACAAAGTAGCCATAAATGGTTGCTTGAAAGTACTTATTTTTTTGTTGAAATATTGCATGAACGGTTCGTCCCAAATACCCCAAACGCCATCAAAATCTGCATCATTATTATATTCTGTTTTTCCGTAATAAGAATCGATACCTAGGATATTTCCATATCCTAAAAAACCCATGGAACCATTTGGTGCTCCATGAAAAAAACTGGTTGAATACCCGATACTTTTGAGAGTAGAAACAAGCGACTCAGTATTTTGTTTGGGATAGGGAGATGAGGTAAATGCATCTTTAAACGACGGTATTCCTGCTAAAATAGATGAAACAGCATGAATAGATTTGTATCCATTGGAATAGGCATTGGTAAAAATTAAACTGTGTTGTGCCAAAGAATCTACAAATGGAGTATATCCTTTATAATTTGGGATATTCATATCTTTATTAAAGTTTCCATAATATTCTTTTGCGTTGCTTTCTAAAATTAAAATAACAACATTAGGTTTACTCTCTGGGTTATTTTTATACTGTTTTATAGGAACGACAAAGGAGTCTATAGTTGACTGATTGACTAAATTTATTTTTTTGAAATTGTTGCTAAACATCGTTCTGATTAATGCAAACGGAGTATTTAAAACCACATCTGCTTGCGATGCATTTTGTACATATCTGCTGGCATCAAGTAAATTTATAGGTCGTGTACTTTTCTTGAAATCACCACGAATTCCTCCAATACTTAAAGTTGTAATTAGTAAAAAACAAAGAGTAGAAAATCCAAAATAGGAAATTGAAGGCGAGATTTTTTGATATGAAACTGAAACTTTTTTATATAAATATATCCATAAATAGGAGCAAATTACAAACAACAATAAGACATGCCAATAATTTATGAAAAAATTTAAAAATAGTAAACCTTTGTTACTTTCGTGCTCTAGCGAATCTAAAATTGCAACGGTGCTTCGACCAAAATTATATTTGTAATAAATAAAATCGACAAAATTTGTGGCATATCCTGTTAAATTAAAAATGAAATAAACATAAAATAACGTTTTCTGATAGTTTTTTTTTGTATTTATGATTATTGGTAATGTAGAAAGAATAATAAATAATGCGTTGAGGTATAAAATTGCAGTTGTGTCAAAAACCAAACCGTGGTAGCATAAACTAAAAAAATTTGAAACTCCAGTTGTTTTGATAAGATTGTAATTGTAAACAAAAAAAAGAACACGAGCTATGAAGTAAAATAAATAGGCTAATAAAAGTCTGTAAGCTAAAACTTTATATTCGTTTAATCGCGGTAATGATTTCATCTAAATTGAGATTTTACTGTACAAATTTACATATTTAAAATGTTATTATCTTTTTTTAAGATATATTTAGGGTAAACAAAAAGTTGCAAATTATTTTATAATTTTAGAATGATTTTAAAAAAAACATAAATTTGTTACTGTAAATTAAATTGTAATGAAAAAAAATATTTTTAGTCTTTTAATATTGATAGTAGTTTATAACTCATTTTCTCAAAATTCAATTAAAGTAAGTTCAGGCAAACTGGATTTTTTAGTAAATTTTGAATCAAAATTTGTTTCACAACGTAACGTAGCTATTTGGTTGCCAGATAACTATAATACAAAAGAAAAATATAATGTTTTATATATGCATGATGGTCAAATGTTGTTTGATGCATCCTCAACCTGGAACAAGCAATCGTGGGAAGTTGACGAAACTATTGGAGAATTATTAAAACAAAACAAAATAAAAAATGTTATTGTGGTAGGAATTTGGAACGGAGATGCCTCTAGACATGTTGAGTATTTTCCAAAAAAACCATTCGAAAGCCTGTCCAAAATACAACAAGATTCTATTTATAATGCTAGTAGGGCTAACGGTAAAAGTATATTTAACGATTTAACGATTCAATCTGACAACTATTTAAAATTTATAGTTTATGAGCTGAAAGCCTATGTTGATTCTAAATATTCAGTTTTTAAAGATGCTTCGCATACTTTTATTGCAGGAAGTAGTATGGGAGGTTTGATATCTATGTATGCAATATGCGAATATCCAAAAATATTTGGAGGAGCCATTTGCATTTCGACTCATTGGCCCGGAATTTTTAAAGTTGAAGGCAATCCAATTCCTCGGGCATTTTTTGATTATTTAAAAACACATTTACCAAGTCCAGTAAATCATCGATTTTATTTTGATTATGGAACTGAAACTTTAGACAAATTGTATGAAACTTTACAACCTAAAGTCGATCTGATTATGTTAAAAAAAGGCTATACGTCAAAAAATTGGATTACAAAAAAGTTTGAAGGCGACAATCATTCTGAACAATCTTGGAGTAATCGGTTTCATTTTCCGATTGAGTTTATGCTTAAAAAATAATGTAAATTTTCTGATGAAGTATTTTGGATTATTTGATACTATTTATTAATTTTATAAAAATTATAATTTTAAAATACTATGAAATTTACAAGAAGCGCAAGTGCAAACTGGAAAGGTACAGGAATGGAAGGTACAGGGTTAATTAGCACTCAAAGTACAACATTAAATCATGCTCAATTATCATTTAAAACTCGTTTTGACGAAGGAGTTGGAACAAATCCAGAAGAATTAATTGGTGCAGCACACTCAGGTTGTTTTACTATGCAATTGAGTTTTTTACTTACAGATTTGGGTTTTCCTGCTACCAATTTAGACACTGTAGCAAAGGTTACCTTTGAAGACGGTACAATTACCGAAATTAATTTAGATTTAAAAGCGACCATTCCAGGAATTTCAGAAGCCGATTTTCAAGCGACAGCACTAAAAGCTAAAGAAATTTGTCCCATCTCAAAATTATTAAATACAAAAATCAATCTTACTGCAACATTACTTTAATTTTAAGTTAAAATAAAAAAACCTTTCTATTTAGATTTAATAGAAAGGTTTTTTTATTTTGTTATTTAGAAAATATTATTTAAAACCACATTTTAGGATTGAAAAAAGTTTAAACTACTTCATTATCAAACTCCATAAAATCTTACTTTTGCAAAGCGATTATTATTTTTAATTATAAACTAAACGGATGAATACTCTTACAACTACCGATTTTAAATTTCCTGGTCAAAAATCAATTTATCGAGGTAAAGTTCGGGAGGTTTATACTATAAATGATGATATTTTAGTAATGATTGCTACTGACAGACTTTCAGCTTTCGATTTTGTTTTGCCTAGAGGAATTCCATATAAAGGTCAAATTTTAAATCAAATTGCTACAAAATTCATGAATCTCACACAAGATATTGTGCCAAATTGGTTACAAGCATCACCAGATCCAAATGTGGCGATAGGTTATTTGTGCAATCCTTTTAAAGTTGAAATGGTTATCCGTGGTTATTTGTCTGGTCATGCGGCACGAGAATATGCTCTAGGCAATCGCACTATTTGTGGGGTACAATTACCAGAAGGATTAAATGAAAATGATAAATTTGAAATGCCAATTATTACCCCAACTACCAAGGCAGAAAATGGATTTCATGATGAGGATATTTCGAAAGAGTCAATTTTATCTAACAAAATTGTTAGTGAAGAAGATTATTTAGTTTTAGAAAAATATACTCGAGATTTATTTCAGCGTGGTACAGAGATTGCTCATGAAAAAGGACTAATTTTAGTAGACACCAAATATGAGTTTGGCAAAACTAAAGATGGTAAAATTGTGTTGATAGATGAAATTCACACACCAGATTCTTCAAGATATTTTTATCTAGATGGATATCAAGATCGCCAAAATACTGGTGCAGAACAAAAGCAATTATCAAAAGAATTTGTACGCCGCTGGCTTATTGAAAATGGTTTTCAAGGTAAAACAGGGCAAAAAATTCCTGTTATGTCTGATGATTATGTTGATAGTGTTTCTGAGCGATATATAGAATTATTCGAAAATATTTTAGGTGAAAAATTTCATAAAGCACCAATAGAAAACATTAATGAACGAATCGAAAAAAATGTTTTAGAATACTTAAAAAGCAAACTTTAAAATTTAATGTTTAAAAAACTTATAATTTTTCTTTTATTCCCAATAGTTACACTATCGCAAATTGAATCATCTATCAAGATAAAAGTAGCGATGATGCAAAATTGTGTAAAAAAAGGTGTTGAAGGCGAAACTTTGTTTTGGCAAACAAAAGGTAAAATTACTTATGCAATTGTGGATTATACTGAAGAGCAAAATCCAATTTTTAAAGATTTATTTATAAATCAATATCGCGAACTTCTAACTATTTATAAAAAAATGATATTATCAGAAGATGAAAAAGATACTGATTTGTATGTTAAAACCTTGATTAGACAGGAAGATGATTTCCGTAATTTATTGACAATCGATCAATTAAAAAAATATTCTGAAAAACTTACTTTTTTTAAGAAAAGTAATCCGCAGGCAAACGAATCTTATTCTTCTTTATTTTTTTCAGACGAATTGTTGGCAGAGTATAAAACAAAATTTAGTTACAAGAAGTGAGTAAATCACTCAGTATTTGTAACTAAATTTCAGTTATTTCAGTTGAATTATTTCCCGTCTTTATCTACTACAATTCTGTTTGGTCTGTTTGCAATATCCCAAGCAATAGCAAAGGCAAGTTGTGCTCTTTTTGCTAGTGCATCAAATTCTATTTTTTCAACTTCATCTGTTGGTTTGTGATAATCGGCGTGAACTCCGTTAAAAATAAATACCGAAGGAATTCCATTTTTTGCAAAATTATAATGATCAGATCTGTAATAAAAGCGATTTTTATCTTCTCTGTCATTATATTTATAATCAATATTTGTGTGGATGAATTTAGTATTTGCCTCTTCACAAATGTTGTATAAATCGCTCGATAAATAATCAGAACCTATTAGATAAATGTAGTTGTTGCTTTCTTTGTGTTCGTCATCTCGACGTCCAATCATATCTATATTTACATCAGCAACAGTATTTGCAAGCGGAAATAAAGGGTTTTCAGAATAATATCTAGAACCATGCAGACCATGTTCTTCACCTGTTACGTGTAAAATTAAGATAGAGCGTTTTGGTCCGTGACCTTCCATTTTTGCTTTTTGAAATGCTTGGGCAATTTCAACTAAGGCAACTGTCCCCGAACCGTCATCATCGGCTCCGTTGTAAATCTCTCCATTTTTAATCCCTACATGGTCATAATGAGCAGAGATTACTACAATTTCTTCTGGCTTTTCAGAACCTTCTATAAAAGCCCAAATATTTTCTGAATCAGGTAAATTCTCATTGTATTTTGCATTTAAATAGGAAGCAGGAATGGGCTGATAATAACTTGTAGCTCCTTTTGGAAAAGGGATACCATTTTTTTTATATTGCTCAATTAAATATTTACCAGCCATTTTTTGACCTTCGCTTCCTGTTTCGCGACCTTGCATTTTATCTGAGGCTACAATAGTTAAATGTGTTTTTAGCTCGGATGCAGTTATAGAATTTATGTAACTATTTTCGTCGAGTGGTTTCATTTTTACAACTTGACTTTGTTGTGTTTTACATCCAATAAAAACTGAAGAAACAATAAAGATGGTTAAGAATTTTTTCATAAGGTTATTGTAAATTGATAAAGGTATATAATGCAAAACAAACTAAAATAAACCCAATAATAAAAAAGTTTATGAAAAACATAACAATTCCTTTTAAAATAGAAACCCATCTTTTTTCTTGATAAAAACGATGGTGTGCTGGAAAAAAGTAATAAAGCATATACAATATGGCGATAATTGATATTATATGATCAAGAATATTAAAAAATGGATATTGATTTATAAATGAAAAAATGTAACTTTCTATTTTAAGTACTAAAGAAACTAATAGCAAAAACGAAAAATAATGCAAAGTAAAAATACCATGGTCAAAATAATACCATCTTTTTTTATTTTGAAATACCCACAAAATAAATGCAAAGAATGGCATATAGACAAACAAGGCTTTGGGTAAATTATGTATGAATGATTCTACAAATTTTTCTTCAATTTCTTTACCCGTCATTTTATCATTGACCAATTGAATTTTTCGTTCTATCCAAAATTTAAATGAATTTATTTTTTCTGATGGCTTACAAAATTTTTGAACAGAATCTAACTCGTGTACATTTTTATATTGCTTACCAAAGTGTATAAAACCTTCATCATCATTTTTCTTTTTTGCTTCTATTATAAATTTTTGAATAGAATCTGACTCTTTTTTCGAAATCACACCTTTTTTTTCTAGTGCTACTATTTTTTCTTGTTCTTTATAAATAGTATCATTTTTTTCTTTTTTATGACTGTTGTTAATTTTTACTAAATCATTATCTTTATTTGTGTCATTTGGCAGTACAGTTATTAAAAAAAAGGTAACAAAACTTATAAAAATATATAATCGTACGGGTGCTAGGTAGGACATTCGCTTGCCCGAAAGATATTCTTTGGTTAACGAGGCGGGTCTAAATATTAAATTTTTAATGGTTCTCCAAAAAGCATTTTCATAATGGGTTAAATCTTCAAAAAAGTGAACAAACAAATGAAAAAATGATTTTCGTGTATCTATATTTTCTTGTCCACAATTGCCGCAAAAACGATTGTTTACTACATGATTACAGTTAAGACAAGTTTTATCTTTTCGGATGGTATTTTTAGACATAATCAAATTTATAAATGCGATGTAAAGCTATAAAAATATTTAGTATTACTTTTGTTTAAATCAAATAGTGACAAAAAAATAGTTTCATAAAAACAAAAATAAAATATGCAATCAAAAGCACTTACAATATCCGATTATTTATCAGAATTACCCGAAGATAGAAAAATTGCGATTTCAAAATTAAGGGCTTGTATTTTAGAAAATATTCCTGACGGATTTCAAGAGGTTATGAGTTACGGCATGATAGGTTATGTTGTGCCTCATTCTGTATATCCAGCAGGCTATCATTGCAATCCAAAACTACCGTTACCGTTTATAAACATTGGCTCACAGAAAAATAATTTGGTTTTACATCATTTGGGAATTTATGGTATGCCCGAGTTGCTGGAGTGGTTCACAATCGAATATCCTAATTATAGTAAAACAAAACTAGACATGGGAAAGGGCTGCATTCGGTTTAAAAATTTAGATACCATTCCATATGATCTTATCGGAAAATTAGTAACTAAAGTTTCTGTAGACGATTTAATTTTGATGTTTCAAAAAATTCAAAAGAAGTAGATGAATAGTATTTTTGGCTATTTTTTGGCTATTTTGGTAGGAATTTCATTAGGATTAATTGGAAGCGGTGGTTCTATTTTATCGGTTCCAATATTAGTTTATGTTCTAAAAGTTGAACCTGTGTTAGCAACAGCATATTCATTGTTTATAGTAGGAAGTACAGCACTAGTTGGAGGTATCCAAAAAGCAATTCAAAAACTTGTCGATTTTAAAAAAGTAATTTTATTTGGTATTCCAACGATAGTTTCAGTTTTTGTAACTCGTCATTATATAATTCCTAGAATTCCAAAAATAATTTCGTTTGCATCTTACTTTTCAGTTTCTAAATCGGTTTTAATGATGTTAGTTTTTGCTGTGGTAATGCTTTTTGCTGCCATTAAAATGATTAGACCATCAAGTCAAAATGTTGTAAACGAGAATCAGAAAATTAATTATTTAAAAATAATAGTGTTTGGACTTTTAATAGGTTTTATAGCAGGTTTTGTAGGTGCTGGTGGCGGATTTTTAATAATTCCGGCTTTGTTGTTTCTTGCAAAAACACCCATCAAAATGGCAATAGGAACTTCGTTATTTATTGTCGCCTCACAATCTTTAATTGGATTTTTAGGCGATCTAAGTGCAAATCAAAATATGGATTGGAATCTACTTTTACTCTTCTCAGGGTTATCAATATTAGGAGTATTTATTGGCACTTATCTTTCTCGTAAAATTAAAGGTGACAATCTTAAATCTGGTTTTGGATATTTTGTTTTATTGATGGGATTTTACATTTTATACAGAGAATTATTTTAAATTTGATTTCGTTTCACAGTCAAAATAATGCCAAATTTGATATTAATAACTTATTTTTGCAAATGAAAATTTGATATATGAAAATTGAACAAATATATACAGGATGCCTTGCTCAAGGGGCTTACTACATAGAAAGCGATGGTGAAGTTGCAATTATAGATCCACTTCGTGAAGTGCAAAATTATATTGATAAAGCTAAAAATGACCATGCTGTTATTAAATATATATTTGAAACTCATTTTCACGCAGATTTTGTTAGCGGACATGTAACACTTGCCGAAAAAACAAATGCTCCAATTGTTTTTGGACCAAATGCAACTACCAATTTTAAGTCTTATAGTGCTGATGATGGTGAGGTTTTCAAATTAGGCAAAATTACCATTACACTTCTACACACTCCTGGACATACAATGGAAAGTTCGTGCTACTTACTAAAAGACGAAACCGGAAAAGATTATGCAGTGTTTAGTGGTGATACCCTTTTTTTAGGCGATGTTGGTCGTCCAGATTTAGCTCAAAAAAGCGAAACGATGACTCAGGAAGATTTAGCGGGTTTATTGTTTGATAGTCTGCGAACAAAAATATTTCCTTTAGCAGATGATGTAATTGTATATCCAGCTCATGGTGCTGGTAGTGCGTGTGGAAAAAATTTGAGTAAAGAAACTGTCGGTACAATTGGAAACCAAAAAGCCACCAATTATGCTTTGCGGGCAGATATGACAAAAAATGAATTTATTGCTGAAGTTACCGATGGATTAGTACCTCCGCCACCATATTTTCCTGTAAATGTGAAACTTAATAAGGAAGGATATGGTAATGTAGAAACTATTATTAATCAAGCAAAAGCTTTTGATGTAGTAACTTTTGAGTTGGTTGCAAATGAAACCAAGGCATTAATTTTAGATGTTAGGCATCACGATGAATTTTCGAAAGGTCATATTCCAAATTCTATTTTTATCGGAATTGACGGAGCTTTTGCGCCATGGGTTGGTTCCTTAATAGCCGATTGTAAACAACCCATTTTATTTATAACACCACTGGGAAGAGAAGTTGAAACGATTACCAGATTAGCCAGAGTAGGTTATGACAACACTTTAGGTTATCTTGAAGGAGGTTTTGCAAGTTGGGTAAATGCTACCAAACAAATTGCTACTATTAATTTTATTGTGGCAGATGAAGTCGAAGCTAAAATGAATGAAAATGCTTTACTGTTCGATGTACGAAAACCTGGCGAATATAATGTAGAACATATTGAAAATGTTGCTTCAACACCTTTAGATTTTTTAAATGATTATCTTGCAATATTTCCAAAAACTACCGATTTTTATGTGCATTGCGCTGGAGGTTATCGATCAGTAATTGCTTGTTCAATATTAAAGTCTCGAGGATTTCAGAATGTTGTAGACATTAAAGGAGGTTATGATGCTATAAAAAATACGACAGTAAAACGAACTAATTTTGCTTGTGCTTCTGGCTTATTATAATAAAAAATAAGAATTAGAACTATCATTCAAAAACTACCCTAACCAAGTTTTAAATTCTTGAACTTTTTCTCTACTTACAATTATTTCATCCTCTTTGTAAGTAGTCAAAATAATTTTTAATCTAGAATTACTGTGCATCTGAATCTCTCTAATAGAACTCATAGGAATAATAAATTTTCTATTTACTCTAAAAAAATCTTTCGGATCAAGTTCGGTTTCTAACATCTCTAAAGTTTGATCAATTAGATAATTTCGATTTTCAAAAGTGTGTAAATAAGTACCTTTATTTTCGCTATATATGCATTCAATATCAGTAATTGCAATCATTTTTAGTTGTTGACCCAGTTTTATTGTAAAACGTTTTTTGTAGTCTCGATCAACAGGATTAATTAGTAATTTTTTGATACTGTCAAAATCTAACGAAACGTTTGAAAAGTCATTAGTTCGCTTTTTAAATTTAGAAATAGCTGTCTGTAAATCGTCATCATCAATAGGTTTTAATAAATAATCTATACTATTTAGTTTGAAGGCTCTCAAAGCATATTCATCAAAAGCCGTTGTAAAAATCACTGCACTTTTTATGTCTATACTTTCAAAAATTTCAAACGAAAGTCCATCTGAAAGTTGAATATCGAGAAAAATCAAATCAGGGTGACTATTTTTTTGAAACCATTCGATTGATTCTTGAACCGAATGCAATAGGATGCTTACTTGCAAACCTAGTTTTTCAACTTTGCGTTGTAGCAATCTGGCGGCTGGTTTTTCGTCTTCGATGATTATGATATTCATAATTTAATTAAGATTTTTAGTAGCAAACAATAGGATTAAATTTATTCAAATTTTGTATAGCTGTCTTTTTCCATAAACTCTCTAATTTTTCGTTCTTCCCAGTTTGAACCAAACATAATATTAGGACCAAAAACTGACAAACCATGCACCAGTAATCCAATGCCCCAAAAGAAAGCTGTTGAGTAGGTTTGCCAATGAAAAAATACCTCATTTGAACCTTGATTATTATTATCATACCGTTGTCCGAAAATAAGAAAAATATTTATAACGATGTATACAACCAGATGTACATAAAATCGTTTAATTCTCTTTACTTTTCTAAAAGCCTCGTAGTATTGTTTTTCTGTTATGCCACTTTCGCGGTTAAAACTCTGAAACATTTGTTCTCTCTCTTGTCTGTTCATAATTTTTTATGTTAGTTCCAATTTATTTTTGTTTGATTTTCTTTTTCCATAAATTCTTTAATTTTTTGTTGCTCCCAATTTTTTCCTAAAAATGGAAAATAACAAAATACTCTTATGCCGTGGAAAACAACTCCAATTCCCCATCCAAATAAAGGCCAATAGAACCAAATGTTTGTAGGATCGTTCTTTAAATTCAGAAGTAAGAAAAACCCATTAAATAGTATGTAAGAAATTAAATTGCCATAAAATCCTTTAATATCGTTCACTTTTTTCTTTGCAAAATAGTAGCGTTCCTCTTGCTTAAAATTTGTTTCCATTAGTTCCAGTTTTTAGTCGTAATATCTTTATCTAGAATTTCCCTAATTTTTCGTTCTTCCCAGTTAGAGCTATATCCATAAACTTTTAATGCATGCATAATTAAACCAAAACCCCAGCCGGTTGCAGAAAACCAAAACCATTGAAACTCGGGCGAAAAACGCAAGTTTATAAAAATTAAAAATGGAATTATGCAACAATAAGAAATTAAATTTCCATAAAATCCTTTGAGCTCATTAACACGTTTTTTTGCTCTAAAGTAAGCTGTATTTTCAGAATAATTAAAAGGTTCCATAATTAAAGTTTGTTTAGTTAAAATAGGTAAGTATACCGAAAATTGATTTTCTGATTGGTTAATTATTACTTCTCGGTCTGTTAAAATTTCATATCGACTGATAATATTTTGCAGTCCTACGCCTTTTCGGTCATTCAAAATTTCCTTTTTTTGTAAAACGTTTTGAACAACTAAATTATCATTTTGAACAAATATTTTGATATGTAACGGTTTTTGCTCTGAAACTACATTGTGTTTTATTGCATTTTCTAACAATAATTGTAGCGATAAAGGCACAACTTTTGCTTCTGGATTATCATAATTCTCTGGTATTTCAAATGAAACACTGTTTTCGAACCTCATTTTAATTAAGTTCATATATGTTTTTGCAAAAGCAAGTTCTTCATTTACCGTTACGAGTTCTTTATCCTTCTGTTCTAAAACATATCTATAAATTTTAGATAATGAAGTAGTAAATTTTTGTGCGTTTTCTGGATTTTCCTCTATCAAAGAACTCAAAACATTCAAACTATTAAACAAAAAATGAGGATCTATTTGATTTTTTAAACTTTCAAATTTAGCATTTGCAGTACCAGCAATAATTTTTTGTTGTTTTACTTTATTTTCCTGATACGATTTGTAAAAATGAAACGCATAAAGAGAAAGTGTGACAAAAAATGTAATAATTATTGCAACTACATAATTTGATGGTTTTTCGTTTTTAAAAAATTCGAGAAAGTTGTTTCTTTTAATGATTACTTCTTCAAAAATTCGTAACAAAAAAACTACTAGTAAGGAGACTATAAAGGAAGCAAAAAATCCTATAATCAATCTTTTTTTCGAAAATCTGTCCTCTACAAAAATGCTATCTAAATAACAAAAAACACTTGAGTTTGCGTAGGAAAGCGAAAATGTATATAACGTTGTGTAAGCAAAAGTGACTAAAAAATGACTGTCTACACTCAGTTTACTACCCAATAATAAATTTAAAGTTTGGATAACAATAAAAATGATAACCGACAATAAAAGTGTTTTTTTAAAATCAAAATTTAACTTGTTCATGCGCTATAAATTTTCAATTATTTTAGTAAAGAAATTTTGAAATTAGTTACAATTTTTCAAAGTTTCTTGGGCTCTTTCTAATCCCCAGTTTGGAGAAAATGGAGTTTCTGCTTTAAAGTTTTTAAATAAAGCAATTGATTTTTCAACTTGTGAGCAAAGTGCTTTTACATCAGCCCCAGTCCATTTAGCCCCACCTATTTCAAATTCGGCTTTGCAATAAACTACTCTTGGATTTTCTGGAGCAAATAGTGCAGCTTTTAAATAAATTCCGTTTATTTTTGCTGGAAGTGTCATTCCATAAGTCATAGGGTCAGATGCTAAAAGTGCTGTAGAAGCCATTGCTTGAATTACTAAAAGTTCAGGATTATTTGGTGTTTTAGCAAGTTCTGTATCTATAGCTTGATTTGCTTTTGCTAGTAATGCATTTAATGCTGTTTTATCTTTTGTTTGAAAAGCAGCAGTGGTATTGATTAATCCAATATAGTAATTGGGCAACCATGACGATTTTTCTGCTCCTGCAATTCGCTCAAATAATGCTGTTGCATCATTATTTTTTCCTTCTTTCCAAAGTTGGAGTGCTTTCCCCATTCCTTGTTCAAACTGTGATTGTGCTACTGCAAACATAGTTGATAAAAATAATACGAGAACTAAAATTGAATTTTTCATAAATGTTATTATTAGGTTGTTTTTTATTTATTTTAATGTGGTTAAATAGAATTCTCTATCGGTATTGTTATGCAAATTTCGATTAAATCTTGATTGAGTACAATTTTATAATACCCAATTGTTATTTTTTAATGATGAGGTGTATATTTAAGTGTTTTTTAATTTTTAAGCTTATCCTACTTTTACAAATTCTTCAACTGGTTTTCTTTTTTATTATCACTTATGGTCCAAAAGAATCCTATAAAAAAGAATCGATCGGCAGTAGGAGTAATTTCACGTCTGTTGTATACTCCATTTGCATCTGGCGCATTTGCATATTCATAACCAAATACATTTTGAGTTCCCAAAACATTTGAAATCGATAGATATAAAATTTTTTGTGAGGTTATTAAATACGCCCACGACATACTCAAATTATTAAAGTTTTTTGTTTTTGAATTCATAAATTCAGTTTCATTTGGGTTATTGTATGGTCTGCCAGTGCTGAAACTATTAGTAATACTTAGTTGCGATTTTAAATTTTCAATCCAATATTTCCCAACAATCGAAAGCGTATTTTTTGCAACAAAATTTGGAGTCACTTTTGAAGTATAATTTTTATAATCTCGTTTGGTATCTATATAAGAATATGATATCCAGTATTCTAAATTTTTAAATGTTTTGCCATCTCTCCAAAAAATGTCTAAACCTTTTGCAAATCCTTCTCCGTTATTTGAATATTTTGAATTATAAACTGCTGTTGAAGTATCAAATTTTACTAAATCGCTATAATTTTTGTAATAGATTTCAGATCTAAAAGTTTGTTTTTCTTTACTATATTGATAATTTAAAATATAATGCGATGCTTTTTCGCTCTGCAAATAATCGGCATATTTCAAATAATCTTGTTTTGGAGCTTGTGTAAAATTCCCGTAAGCAAAAGAAAATTGAGAATATTTCCCAGTTTTATAGGCCAATGAAATTCTCGGTGCAACTGCCGTTTCTTTCAAATAATCATTATTTGAAAATCGAAGTCCTATTTTTGCTGCAAACTTTTTTGAGAAAAAAATATCAGCTTCTGTAAAAACTGCTATAATATTTGAATTATATCCACTTTTGAAATTAATTCCTGAATTAGAATCAAATTTTTCTTTAAAATTTGTACTAAAAAAATCACTCCCAAAGGATAGTTTTAATCTATCTGAAAACGATTTTTTAACTTTGATTTTCAAATGTGACGAATTTTCGTCGTTATTAACTTTGTCTAAATCTAACCCAATTTTATTTTGGCTGAAACCATAACTTAACCCTGTAAATAGTTGCCATTTATTGCCAAAATTCCCTTTGTATGACGAGTTTAAATAAAAATTATTGTTGTTTATGTCAACTCTAGTTTTTGTAATGGTATTTACAGATTCCTGATTAATATCAAACTGAGTTGCATCAAAAGCTGCATATAATTTGAATAAACCATTTGTAAAACTGTGCCTAAAAACACTTTCGCCCGATAGAGATTGAAATGGCTTATTCCAATCTACATTTTGAGGAATTACTTTTTGATAAGGAGCTAAATTAATATAGGATGAATTAAAACTTATTGAATTTTTGCCCCAAACTTGTGTGTTTGCCAATCCTAAACCAACAGTCATTAAAGAGATATCAGTTTTTTCTTTTGTTTCCTCTTCCTTTGTGTTTAATAATAAAACGCTCGATAGTGCTTCTCCAAATTCTGCCGAATATCCACCTGTTGAAAATGAAATTCCGCTGAATAAAAAAGGAGAAAATCGTCCACGAGAAGGAACATTTTGGGCTTGAGCGCCGTAGGGTTGGGCAACTCTAATTCCGTCAACATAAGTTTGAGTTTCGTCAGCCTCACCGCCACGCACAAAAAGTCTGCCGTCTTCACCCACATTATTTGTACCAGGAAGGGTTTGTAAAGCAGCCACAATATTTGCATTTGACCCAGCTGTAGTAACAATATCGAGAGGTTTTAAAACCGATACGCGAGCTTTTTCGCCAGCATCAAAAGTTCCAGCTGTAATAACCACTGCGTCTAAAGTATTAACACTTTCACGAAGTTTAATATTTTTATTTTTAAAATTTAATACATCAATCGAAATTTTTTGGGTTTCATAAGTTAAAAAACTTACTACTAAAATTTGATTTGCTGTAGTTGTAGTTTTAAACGAAAATTTTCCTGCCTCATCAGTTGAAGCTCCATCATAACTTCCTTCAATAAAAATATTGGCTCCTGCTAGTGGTTTATTTTTTTCATCAAATACGGTTCCAGAAATTATATTTTGAGACGAACAAATGTAGTTAATGAGTAAAAGTGAAATAGTAATTATAATTTTCATAAGGGTTAGTTTGATGCAACAAATTTGAGTTATTGCATGTAAATAAAAAAGAATAATTTACTGAAATGTAGATTTTAAAGGACGAATTGTAACACTTTAAAGTATCTTTGCAAAAAATATAAAATATGTCAAATGTCTATTTAGGGTATCATTTTAATGTAGATCCAAGAGAAATTGGTTCAGAAATTCTTATTGCTCAACTGGGAGAAAAAGCGTTTGAAAGTTTTGAAGAAACCGATTTGGGAATTATAGCTTACGTTCAAAAAGATTTGTGGGACGAACATATTTTGGATAATATTTTTATTTTGAACTCTGATGAATTTAAAATATCATTTACTATCGAAGAAATCGATCAAGTAAATTGGAATGAAGAATGGGAGAAAAATTTTGATCCCATAGCAGTCGATGGGAAATGTTATATACGAGCTCCGTTTCATCCAAAAAGCGATGCTCAATATGATATTATAATCGAACCAAAAATGAGTTTTGGTACAGGTCATCATGAAACTACTCATATGATGATTCAACATATATTAGAGACCGATGTTCGCAATTTGAAAACTCTAGATATGGGTTGTGGCACAGCAATTTTAGCAATTTTAGCCGAAATGAAAGGAGCAAAACCCATTGATGCAATTGATATTGATAATTGGTGTTATTTAAATTCAATTGAAAATGCAGAGCGCAATAACTGTAAAAACATTTCAGTTTTTGAAGGTGATGCCACGTTATTAAACGGAAAAAATTATGATTTAATTATAGCAAACATCAATAGAAATATATTGTTGAACGATATGAAATATTATGCAGACTGCTTAAGTATAGGTGGAATTCTATTATTAAGTGGGTTTTATATTGAAGATATTCCTTTTATAAATGCATCATGTATTGAAAATGGATTAACGTATGTTAAAAAATTTGAAAGAAATAATTGGACGTCATTAAAATATATAAAAAAGTAATTATTTTTGTGATGTTAATTTTAAGTGCAAATATATAATGGATACTATAGAACAAATTCAGGAATTAATTGAGGTTTTAGATTCGGTTGGTGTTACTAATGAAATTGTACTTTTTAACGATGATGTAAATACATTTGATCATGTGATTGAAACATTGATTAGAGTTTGTAATCACGAACCAGAACAAGCAGAGCAGTGTGCAATCTTGGTTCATTACAAAGGAAAATGTACTGTTAAAACCGGACATTTTGATGAATTGAAACCGCAATGCAATTCACTTTTAGAAGCAGGACTAAGTGCCGAGATAGTTTAATGAGGTAAATAATCTTTAATAACTCCGTACAAAAAAGTTCCGAGCAACGCACCTATAAAAATTAGTGAAACGCTCAAAAATCCGCACCCTAACAAAACAAAAACTGGACCAGGACAAGCACCAACCATAGCCCATCCTAAACCAAAAAATAACCCTCCAATCCAGTATCTGAAAGTTCCTTTTTCTTTGTCTTGAATTATTATTTGATTTCCTTTTATGTCTTTTATGTTTTTTCTTTTGATGAATTGAATTCCAATTATTCCCGTTATAACAGCAGTAATAATAATTCCATACATGTGAAAAGAATCAAACTGAAACATTTCGTATATTCTGTACCACGAAACTGCTTCTGATTTGGTTAATACAATCCCAAAAACAAAACCTACTAATAAATATTTAATTGCTTTCATCTTGTTAAAAAAGTAAAGGAAAAATAAAATGAGCCATAATTAAACCACCTATAAAAAACCCAATTACAGCTTTTAAAGAAGGACTTTGAAAATTACTTAAACCCGAAATAGCATGTCCAGAAGTACAGCCACCAGCATAACGGGAACCAAAACCAATTAAAAGTCCTCCGACTAATAAAAATAATATCATTTGTGGAGAATGAAAAATTTGATTTCCAAACATCAGGTTAGGCAATAATTTGGAGTTAGGTAAATCAATCCCGTATAGTGTTAATTTTGCTAAGGTGGCTGGATTTAATTCAACATTTTTTGAACTATGCAAATATGTATTAGCAAAATATCCGCCTATCATTGCACCAGCAACTACGACTAAATTCCATCGTTGCGATTTCCAGTCCCAATTAAAAAAAGGAATTTTAGATCCAATTCCTGTCATTGCACAGAGACTTCTCAAATTTGACGACATACCAAAAACTTTTCCAAAATAAATTAGAAAAAGCATCACCATACCAATTATAAATCCTGAAATTGACCAATGCCACGTTTGTGAAAAAAATTCCATTGTGATAATTTTATTTTACAAAAATAGAAATTGTGGTTTGATTATTGTTCAAGAATTTGATAATAAATCAAAATTAATACCTTTATAAAAAAATAGTTATGAAAAACAAACAGTATATTTTAATTGTGCTTTTTGCAATATCGTGTGGAAGTTTAAAATCTACTTTAAAAAATGTAGATAATGATGCACCAAAACCAGCAATTGTAAATGGACATTATTTAATTTCTGAATATAGTAATGATTTAAAATATGGATACAATAAAGATTATCCTATAAATATTGGTTTTGAGAATGAAAAATATGGTGACAAAAGCGTTACTTATTTTTTCGAGGCGCTTTCAGGAACTTCTGGTGAAAAAATTAGTTATAAAAAAGTAGATAGCTGTTGTCCGTTTCCCACCAAAAGGAGTGTCATGGGTGGCGGAATTTTAGATATTTATGAAATTAATTTTGAAGGTAAAGAAAAAAAAGTTTTATTGTATATTAACATTTTCGATAAAGGAAAAATTCTTTGTCCGAAAGGCTTTTCCATAAAAAAATAATAAATCAAAATTTTAACATACTCAAAACCTTCTGATTGAAATATTAGAAGGTTTTATTTTTATATTTGCATTAAAAAAATTTCTATAAATGGATTTAAAAAATATTCCACAAATCAAGCATCTTGATAGTGGCAACTTTTTTTTGCTAGCCGGACCTTGCGCTATTGAAGGAGAAGAAATGGCATTTAAAATAGCCGAAAAATTGATTTCAATTACAGATAAATTATCAATACCCTTTATATTTAAAGGTTCTTTTAAGAAAGCTAATCGTTCGAGAATAGATAGTTTTTCTGGAATTGGAGACGATAAAGCACTTAAAATTTTAAGAAAAATATCAGAAACATTCAAAGTGCCTACAGTTACAGATATTCATACAAACGAAGATGCAAAAAAAGCCTCTGAATATGTTGATATACTTCAAATTCCAGCCTTTTTAGTAAGACAAACAGATTTAGTTGTTGCTGCAGCAAATACTGGCAAAGTTGTAAATTTGAAGAAAGGACAATTTATGAGTCCAGAAAGTATGAAGCACGCAGTACAAAAAGTATTAGATTGTACAAATGAAAATGTAATGGTTACTGACAGAGGAACCATGTTTGGCTATCAGGATATGATTGTAGATTATCGAGGAATTCCGACGATGCAAAATTTTGCCACTACAGTGTTAGATATAACACATTCACTGCAACAACCTAACCAAAATATAGGTATTACAGGAGGAAGACCAGATATGATTGAAACAATCGCTAAAGCAGGAATTGCAGTAGGGGTAGATGGTATTTTTATAGAGACACATTTTGATCCTGCAAATGCAAAAAGTGATGGTGCAAATATGCTTCATTTAGATTATTTCGAAGGTTTGATGAATAAACTTGTCGCCATCAGAAAAACTATTAATCAATTTTAATCAATTTAACAATGTTTTCAAAATTTCAATTTCTTACAATTGTAACTCTTGTTTCTTTTACACAATTAATTATAGCGCAAGATAAACCCAAAAAATCAAAATATACAGCTCACAATAAAGGTAAAATTTTTGTATCATTTGGTGGAAACCGAGAGAAATATTCTAAATCTGATATTCATTTCTCTGGCGATAATTTTGATTTTACAGTAAATGATGCCGTCGCGCATGATGTTCCAAAAGGTTGGAATATCGATTATATAAATCCTACACGAATGACGATTCCGCAAACTAATATGAAATTTGGATACTTTATTAATGACCATTACTCTATTTCTTTAGGTGTAGATCACATGAAATACGTGTTTACTCAAGACCAAACTTCAACTGTTTCGGGTTATATAAATTTGCCACCTACTGAGGATGGAGCAGTTTTTAACGGAAATTATAATAACACTCCTATTGACTTTTCAGACGGAAAATTTTTGAAGTTTGAACATACTAATGGTTTGAATTATGTTACTGCAGAATTATCTAGATTTGACGATATATCAACTATATTTAATTTGCCAAATACTGATAAGTTTCAAATAAACATAACTGAAGGACTTGGAACTGGAGTTTTATATCCAAAAACAGATGCTACAGTATTAAGTAAAGCCGAGCACGATGATTGGCATATAGCTGGATATGGGTTTTCTGCCAAGGCAGGTTTAAATTTTAATTTTTTTAAATACTTTTTTATTCAAACAGAGTTAAAAGGTGGATATATCAATATGCCCGACATTCAAATATCTAATAATTCATCAGATAAAGCTTCACAACACTTTTTATTTATTCAAAGTATTGTAGCTTTTGGTGTTAATTATAAAATTTAATTATAAAAATTATAATAAATTCATTATTTTTGAAGTTCAAACATTCAATTTTTCAAACAAATCTATAATAAAATGAAGAAAATTACATTATTAATTCTCGGATTATTGTTTTCAATTTCTGGTTATTCGCAGTTGTCCTTAGAGAGCTTCGAGGGTTCGACAGGACCAGATGCTTCCCCATCTACAAACTGGACTTTAAGTTCTGGTAGTGCTGGCAATCAATGGGCTGTTTTTGAAAATTTTATAGGTTCCCCTACACCTACAACTTCAGTTCGATGGTCGTTAAATGGAACTTATCCTGCACATACAGGAACAAATGCAGCATTGATGCAACGCCAATCTATTGGAGCAGGTAATGTAGCCGAAGATTTTTTAGCCACACCAATGATTACCGTTCCGGCCAATGGAAAACTTCGTTTTTTTACTCGCTCAACTATTAGCGGTGATCAAGGGACTGTGTACCAAATCAAAGTAAATACAAATACTACAGCAGGTAGTCAAACTACAGTTGCAAATTATACAACACAAGTTATTCAATATACAGAAACAACTTTAAGTGCTGTATATAATGTTTACGAAGAAAAAATTGTTGACTTAACTGCTTTTGCTGGACAAAATGTTTACATCGCTTTTGTGATGCGAAACGCTCAAGCTGGCGCAGGAATTGGAGGCGATCGATGGCTTGTTGATGATGTAAAAGTTGTTGAACAATGTTTAGACCCAACAAACTTAACTGCAAACGCAATCACACAGACAGGGGCAACTTTAGGATGGACCAATCCTAGCGGAGCCACTTCATGGGAAGTAGAAATTGTAACAACCCTTCAAAACCCAACAGGCGTGGGTACTGTTACAACTACAAATCCTTATGTAGCAACCGGATTAACACCTTCAACGTGTTACAATTATTATGTAAGAGCGCTTTGTACAAGTGGTCCTAGTTTATGGGTAGGTCCTTTCAATTTTTGTACTGCCACCCCCGGATTTACCTGTTCAGGAGCAATTCCAGTAACGACACTTCCTTACAGCACCACAAACGATACGGCTACCTTTGCTGATACTTATGATACTCCACAGCCAAATTCTTGTGGAGGTGGCGCAACAAACTATATGGCTGGTAACGATGTGTTTTATGCCTTTACGCCAACTACAACAGGTACCGTTAGTGTTACTATGACACCAAATGCAACTGATTCAGGAATATTTATATACAGTAGTTGTGCCAATGTTGGTGTTACTTGTTTAGCAGGTGTTGCCAATACAGGAAGTGGCGTACGAAGTATTCCAAACTTAAATGTTACTGCTGGTCAGACTTATATTATAGTATTGTCGTCAAGTGCAAATACACAAACATATGGCTATAATTTAGTTATCCAAACTGTAAACTGTGGTCAACCTACAAATTTAACGGCTGTTCCAGCTCCAACTTCGGCTCAATTGTCTTGGAATGCTGGTGCGGCAACTTCTTGCCAATATGTTGTTCAGAATGCTGGTGCTGGAATTCCAACAACAGCTGGAACTACAACAACAACTTTTAGTAATGTTACTGTAAATAACACCTATAGTGGCGTACCGCTAACGGTTTCTACAAATTATGAATATTGGGTACGATCAGATTGTAATAACGGAACATTTAGTGCTTGGTCTGGGCCATTTTTATTTTCAACCACAGCTACATGTCCAGCGCCTACAGCACTAACGATTGTAACATTATCAACAACTGCAACTTTAGGTTGGACCAATGCAAGTTCGGCTACAAGTTTTGAAGTCCTTGCGCTTTTATGTACAGATCCTGCGCCAACAGCAACTAGCGTTGGTACTACAACAAGTTCAAATCCGTATCAGTTTACAAATTTGAATCCAGATACCTGTTATAATTTTTATGTAAGAGCCGTTTGTGCTGCTACAGATAAAAGTTTATGGTCAACCATAACAGGAAATACTCAAATAGCACCCCCAATTTGTGGAGGTACATTTACAGATCCTGGTGGAGCAACTGCAAATTATGCGAATTCTACAGACTCAACTGTAACAATTTGTCCAACGACACCAGGTGATAAGGTAACTGTAACCTTTACCTCATTTAACACAGAACCAAATTATGATGGGTTGTATGTATTTGATGGAAATTCGATTGGATCTACACAAATAGCATCAACAAATCCTGCTGGGTTAGTTCCAGGCGGATTAGCGGGATCTTATTGGGGTACAACAATTCCAGGTCCATTTACCTCAACGAGCGCTGACGGCTGTTTAACCTTCAGATTTAGAAGCGATGGGTCTGTAAACAACCCTGGCTGGGTTGCTAATGTAACTTGCGCACCGCCACCTACATGTCAACAGCCTATACTTTTGACCATAGGAAGTATTACAGCATTTACTGCAGTAGCCGGTTGGACAAGTCCAGGTACAGCAACAACATGGCAAATTTTAGTGCAAGCCGCTGGTTCTCCGGTTCCAACAGCTAGTTCAACAGGTTGGGTAGTTGCAACAACAAATCCTTATACAATAACAGGATTGACACAAAATACCAATTACGAATATTACGTTCGAGGTGATTGTGGTGCTGTTGATGGTGTAAGTTTATGGTCAGGTCCAAAACTATTCACAACAACCCCTACATGTCCTAAACCAACAGCGCTTGTAACATCATTAGTGACTTCTACAACCGCAACTTTGTCTTGGACTAATAACTCTAGTGCAACAAATTTTGAAGTAATCGCTTTGCTATGTACTGATCCAGCACCAACCAATACTAGTGCTTGGATTGCTACTACATTAAATCCATACAATTTTACTGGATTAAATCCAGATAC
>JANXVF010000021.1 GCA_025351785.1 Flavobacterium sp. | reverse complement strand
ATTTCACATCTAAACCAGACCATAGAATACCTTATACTATTGTAATCCCGCCACCTAACGTGACTGGAGTTTTGCACATGGGACATATGTTAAACAATACGATTCAAGATGTTTTAATTCGTCGGGCACGATTGAAAGGTTTTAATGCTTGTTGGGTTCCAGGAACAGATCATGCATCTATAGCTACAGAAGCTAAAGTTGTGGCAAAATTAAAAAGCGAAGGAATTAATAAAAACGATTTAACACGGGAAGAATTTTTAAAGCACGCTTGGGATTGGACAACCAAATATGGTGGAACTATCCTAGAACAACTAAAACAATTAGGCTGTTCTTGCGATTGGAGTCGAACTAAATTCACAATGGACGATGATATGTCGGCATCTGTAATCCATTCATTTGTAGATTTATATAACAAAGGATTGATATATCGCGGTTACCGAATGGTAAATTGGGATCCAGAAGCTAAAACTACTTTATCTGACGAAGAAGTAATTTTTGAAGAACGTCAAGGAAAATTATATTTCATAAACTATAAAATTGTTGGTTCCGATGATTTTTTAACTGTTGCAACTACGCGTCCAGAAACCATTTTTGGAGATTCTGCTATTTGCATTAATCCAAACGACGAACGTTTCACACATTTAAAAGGTAAAAAAGCGATAGTTCCGATTTGCAATAGAATTATTCCAATAATTGAAGATGAATATGTTGATATTGAGTTTGGAACTGGTTGTTTAAAAGTAACTCCAGCTCACGATATGAATGATAAAACCCTGGGCGAAAAACATAATCTTGAAATAATCGATATTTTTAATGAAGACGCTTCTTTAAATTCGTTTGGGATGCATTATCAAGGACAAGACCGTTTTGTAGTTCGTGAAGCAATTGCAGTTGAATTAGAAAAGTCTGGTGCATTAGCCAAAACAGAAACGCATCTTAACAAAGTTGGAACTTCCGAAAGAACTAAAGCTGTAATTGAGCCACGATTATCAGATCAATGGTTTTTGAAAATGGAGGAGTTGGTTAAACCTGCCATCAAAGCAGTTTTAGAATCTGACGAAATAAAATTATATCCATCACGATTTAATAATACTTACAAACATTGGTTAGAAAATATCCGAGATTGGAATATATCGCGTCAATTGTGGTGGGGACAACAAATTCCAGCCTATTATTATGGAGATGGAAAAGAAGATTTTGTAGTAGCAAAAAATAGTGATGAAGCTTTAGTTTTAGCACAAACAAAAACTAATAACCAACAATTGACAAGCAAAGATTTAAAACAAGATGTCGATGCTCTGGACACTTGGTTTTCATCTTGGCTGTGGCCGATGTCTGTTTTTGGCGGAATTTTAAATCCCGAAAGTGAAGATTTTAAATATTATTATCCAACAAATGATTTAGTAACTGGTCCCGATATATTATTTTTCTGGGTGGCCCGTATGATTATTGCTGGTTATGAATATGCAGGCGAAAAACCTTTTACAAATGTTTATTTAACTGGCTTGGTTCGTGACAAACAACGTCGTAAGATGTCAAAATCATTGGGTAATTCGCCAGAACCACTAGAATTAATTGAGAAATTTGGTGCCGATGGTGTTCGTGTTGGGTTACTTTTAAGTGCTTCTGCAGGAAACGATATTATGTTTGACGAAGAATTGTGCAATCAAGGGAAAGCTTTTTCAAATAAAATATGGAATGCTTTTAAATTAATCAAAGGGTGGGAGGTATCTGATTCTATTTTACAGCCCGAGTCGTCAAAAGTTGCCATAGAATGGTATGGAGCAAAACTTCAAGAAACGCTATTGAGTATAGAAAATGATTTTGAAAAATACCGTATTTCAGAGGCATTAATGAGTAGTTATAAATTAGTTTGGGACGATTTTTGTTCTTGGTTTTTAGAAATGATAAAACCAGCCTATCAACAGCCTATTGATGCTCTAACATTTGCAAGTGCAATAGAGTTTTTAGAGGCAAATTTGAAAGTTTTAAATCCATTTATGCCTTTTTTAACCGAAGAAATTTGGCATTTAATTGCTACTAGAACTCCACAAGAAGCTTTAATAATTTCTGAATATCCTATAATAAAGGATTACAACAAAAATTTGATTTCAGATTTTGATACTACCATTGAAGTAATATCGGGTATTAGAACTATCCGAAAGAATAAAAATATTGCCTTTAAAGATGCTATCGATTTAAAGATATTAAATAATGACGCTGTACCAAATTATTATGATACTGTAATTTGTAAATTGGGTAATATTTCTAATTTAGAATATGTTACCCAAAAAGTAGATGGTGCACTTTCTTATCGTGTAAACGCAAACGAATATTTTATTCCAATTTCTGGAAGCATTGATGTAGAAGCCGAAATTTTAAAATTGAAAGAGGAATTGAACTATTATCAAGGATTTTTAAGAGCGGTACAAAATAAACTTTCTAACGAAAAATTTGTAAAAGGAGCTCCAGAAAAAGTATTAGATATGGAACGTAAAAAAGAAGCAGATACCGTTGGAAAAATTGCAACTATTGAGCAAAGTTTAGCACGATTGAAATAAAAATAAATTATTTTACCACTATATCATATTTTGATAAAAGTCCAATAAGACCATCGGTCGAAAATTGGGCTTTTTTGAGTTTATTTTGTTCGGGATCTATTGTATAGTCAAAGCTTGTAGAAAAATCGGTTTTATTTGCAATTGTGTTTATAAAAACAGCACGACGCAAGTTGCAGTTATCAAAAATGGCTTCGGTTAAATCACTTTTCATAAAATCTGCTGCTATCATACTGCAATTTATAAATTTCATTTTTTTGAGTTTTAGGGCATAAAATTGTGCATAATCTAAAAGGCAATCTTTAAAATTGAATTCATAAATAACTTGGTCTGTCATGGCAAAATTTACGCTGGTAAAGTTGCATTTGTTAAATTGTACACCTCTTAGGGAAACATAATTTATTTTTGTTGCATTAAAATTACACTCAAAAAACGTGCAATCGATAAAAGTTACTGCTTGAAAAGTACACGAAGTAAAATCGCAATTTCTGAAAATACAATTTTCATAATCTTTGAATTTTATGTCAGATTCTAATAAAAATTGATCTGTTAGTTCTTGATCTAAAATATAATCGTTATTCATTTTTTTTTGAAATGTTTGTAAACAATAAAATGGTTTTTAAACTAGCCCTGATGTAAGGGAAAAGCCTCTTTAGTTTTTGATTTTGCGATGTTAAGAAGCAATCAAAACTAAAAGAGCTTTGGAAAAGCAGCAGGAATTGCCTCGATAAATAAATCCCTAATCTTTCGCTTCAAAATTATACTTTATTTTTATAAAAAGTTGTTTTAACTTAAAATTAATAGTCGTTTTGTTGTTGTAAAGTTTTATAAATACTAATTTTATAATCTATGGAAAAAAGTAGCAGAAAAGGTTTTTTGTTTAAGCAATATGAAGCGCCATTTCAATCCCCGTTTGATAAACTTTTTGGAATTTTTAAAGAACTCATCACGCATACTTCGGGCGATTTTGATGAGGCAATCGACTGGTTACGACAGCTTGATGTAGAGTATAAACTTACAGATGCCAGTTATACTATTGACGATTTTATTGACGATTTAAAGAAAAAAGGATACATTCGTGAAGAGCTGAAGGACGATGGAAGTTCGGGAATTGGAATTACTGCAAAAACTGAACGAGCAATTCGACAACAAGCTTTAGATCAAATTTTTGGGAATTTAAAAAAATCGGGAACGGGCAATCATAAAACCAAATTTTCGGGAAATGGAGATGAGCAAACGGGTGAATTTAGAAATTTTGTTTTTGGCGATGGATTAGAAAGTATTTCGCTGACCGAAAGTTTGCGTAATGCTCAAATTAATAATGGGGTTGCCGATTTTATGTTGACCGAAAATGATTTGGTTGTAGAAGATTCAAAATTTAAAGCACAAATGAGTACCGTTTTGATGATAGACATAAGTCATAGCATGATTTTGTATGGCGAAGATAGAATTACACCTGCAAAAAAAGTTGCAATGGCTTTAGCAGAACTCATCACTACTCGATATCCAAAAGATACTATCGATATTCTAGTTTTTGGAAATGATGCTTGGACAATTGCTATAAAAGATTTACCGTACTTAAAAGTGGGACCCTATCATACAAATACTGTTGCAGGATTACAATTGGCAATGGATATTTTGAGAAGAAAAAGAAATACAAATAAGCAAATTTTTATGATTACCGATGGTAAACCCAGTTGTGTAAGAGAAAAAGATGGAACTTATTATATGAATTCTAACGGACTCGACGAATATATTGTTGAGCAATGTTACAACCAAGCACAACAAGCTCGAAAACTACATATTCCTATAACGACTTTCATGATTGCCAATGATCCATATTTGCAAAAGTTTGTAAATCATTTTACAGAAGCTAATCAAGGCAAAGCATTTTACACAGGTTTAAAAGGATTAGGCGAAATGATTTTTGAAGATTATGAGACAAATAGGAAGAAGAAGATTAAGTAAGGAGTGAAGAGTTTTTAATGAATAGTCATTAGTGAAGAGTGAAGAGTTTTTAGTGAATAGTCATTAGTGAAGAGTGAAGAGTGAAGAGTGAAGAGTGAAGAGTGAAGAGTGAAGAGTGAAGAGTGAAGAGTGAAGAGTGAAGAGTGA
>JANXVF010000107.1 GCA_025351785.1 Flavobacterium sp. | reverse complement strand
GCCTATGGCTACTCCCATGCCACCAAGTCTAACACCACAATAAATATTTGTCGAAAGTTGTGTTACAATTGGATTTTTACTATCTCCCATACCCATAATTCCTGACCAACGGTGAGAAATTTCAACTTTTGTATTAGGTAAAATTACTTCATTTAATAATTGTTCCAAACGATTTTGAATTTTTTCTGTTTGTCCAAACTCAGTTGTAGTTTCTCCTTCAAAATCAAGATTTCTACCACCACCCAATAAAATTCTATTATCTATATTTCTAAAATAAAAGTACCCTTTATCAATATGAAAAGTGCCCTTTATTTTGAGATTAATAATGGGTTCTGTAATTAAAACCTGAGCTCTTGCTGGCTTTACTTGCTTGTTTGTCAACTTCTCTGCAAATCCGTTAGTGGCAAAAAGTAGTTTTTTTGTTTTAAAATTAAAATTTGCTAATGATACTTCTACATTTTCTAAACCATCATTAAACGAAATAACTTTAAGCTGATTTAAAATTAATATGTTATTGTTTGTGGTTTGTTTTATAAGTTCTTGCATCATATTTCCAGTATCAATTTGCATTTCGTGAGGATTGTAAATACTGTATTTTTGAATTCCGTTAAAACCAAATTTATCATCTTTTTTTTCAAACATGGTTGATTTGAAAACAGTTTGCATAACATCATTTATAAAAGGCATTTTAGATAAACAATCTAAATAGGTAACTTCATCATTTTTTAGAAAAAGTTCATAACCACCATAAGATTTTAAATTTAAAATAGAATCGCCAACTCTTTTTCGTAGTAATTCTAAACCAAGTTTTCGTTTAGATACTAAATTTATTACTTCTTGCTCTGTGTGAGTTTTCAAATCATCTATTATTTCTGACAAACTTCCAAAACATGCAAATCCTGCATTTTTTGTACTTGCACCTTGAGGTAAAATTCCTTTTTCTAGAATCAATATTTTGCTTTTAGGAAAACGCTCCCGTAGATTTAAAGCGCAATGAATGCCAACAATCCCGCTACCTACAACTGTAAAATCAACATTTGTGAACCAATTTTTTATTTCCCAAAAACTAAGTTCCATTTTTTTTAATTTTTATAAAAGTAAAACATTTCGTATAAATGTAAATGTTTGAAATAAACAATTAATTATTTTACAAATTTTTCTATAGATTATTGATGATATTTCAATCAAATATAGTACAGTTCATTGATTTGTTAATATCTTTTTAAAATGTTTGATTTGTATGTAAAAAACACTCTTAAATTTGAGTATTAATTTAACCAATAAATAATTTTATGAATTACAAATTACTTACTGTTGCCTTGTTAACAATAACAAGTTTTTCGTTTGCACAACAAAAAAACACTTTTTGGAAACAATCTGCTAAAACTGATTTCTCACTTTTAAAAAGAAATTTACAGTTGCCAGAAAAAACAATTTTAGATTTAGATCTTGTTGCTATAAATAATGCCTTACAACAAGCTCCACAAAGGAACGAAACTACTAAAACTTCGAATGTTATATTCGCATTACCCGATTCTGAGGGATTAATGGAAAATTTTAAAGTTTATGTAAGTTCAAATATGGATCCTGCCCTTGCATCTAGATATCCAGAGATTAAATCGTATATTGGTATTGGTATAGATAATCCAACTGCAACTGCTTATTTTAGTTTGTCACCTTTAGGATTTAAATCAATGGTACTTTATGCTGATAAATCGGCAGTATTTATAGAGCCAATTTCTCAAGATTTGATTACTTATTCAGTTTATAAAAAATCTGATAAGATTCAATCACTTTCTCATTTTGAATGTAGCGTTATCGATAGTGCAAAACCAAAAGTTGCCTCAAGTGTTTTACGACCAAATGCTGATGACGGAACTTTGAGAACTTTTAGATTAGCAATGTCTGTAACAGGAGAGTATACTACCTATTTTGGTGGGACAAAAACATTAGCTTTAGCTGCGATTAACAATAGTTTGACTAGAGTAAATGGTGTTTTTGAAAAAGATTTTGGTGTTCATATGAATTTAATTGCAAATACAGATTTAGTGATTTATACAAATGCTTCAACTGACCCATATTCTGCAGCAACTGCAGGTGCTGGTGGAGCTTGGAATCAAGAATTACAAACTGCTCTAACTAATACTATTGGAAATGCAAATTACGATATAGGTCATTTATTTGGTGCTTCTGGAGGTGGTGGTAATGCAGGTTGCATAGGTTGTGTTTGTGTAAACCCAACAAGCGGAACGCCATTAGGTAAAGGAAGTGGATTTACCTCTCCAGCTGATGGAATTCCATCTGGTGATAATTTTGATATAGATTATGTAGCTCATGAAATGGGACATCAATTTGGAGCTAATCACACATTTACTCATAGTAATGAAGGAACTGGAGTTCAAATGGAGCCAGGAAGTGGTTCAACCATAATGGGTTATGCGGGAATTACAAATCTAGATGTACAATTACATTCTGATCCATTTTTTCATGGTATAAGTATTCAACAAGTAACAAATTATGTAAAAACTACAACTTGTCAAACCAATACGGCTACAGGAAACTCGGTACCAACAGCAAATGCTGGTTTAGATTATACCATTCCAAAAGGAACACCATTTATGTTAACTGGTGTTGCTACCGATGCCAATGGTGACGCACTAACTTATGATTGGGAACAAATTGATTCACAAAATACCGCTGCAGCTCCAAGTGCTACTAAAACAACTGGGGTTAATTTCAGATCTTATAGTGCATCTACAAATCCAACAAGATATTTTCCAAATTTAACTACCGTTTTAAGTGGAGGCACTACAACTGCAGGTACAGAAATTGTTGTAGAAGCTTTATCAAACGTAGCTAGAATATTAAATTTCAGATTAACTGTAAGAGATAATCACGCAGGAGGACCAGCAAATAACTCAGACGATACTATTTTAACGGTAAACGCCACAGCAGGACCATTTTCTGTGAGTTCTCCTAATACTTCAGTTTCTTACGTAGGAGGAAGTACACAAACCATAACATGGGTAGTTGCAGGAACGACAGCTAACGGAGTAAATTGTGCCAATGTCGATATATTGATTTCCACAAACGGAGGTACAACTTGGTCACCACTTTTAGTTGCAACTCCAAACGATGGTACACAAGCTGTAACAATTCCAAATAGTGCTGGAACAACAAATAGAATAATGGTAAAAGGAACAAATCATATTTTCTTTGATGTATCTAATACTAATTTTACAATTACTGCTGGATCAACTGATACTATTGCTCCAACCGCACCAATACTTTCAGCCTCAGGAACAACTCACACTACTACAAATTTATCTTGGTCTGGAGCTACAGATAATGTTGCTGTAACAGGTTATGATGTTTTTCAAGGATCAACTTTGATAGGTTCAACTGCTTCAACATCAGCTTCAATAACAGGATTGACAGCTTCTACAACTTATACATTTACAGTTAGAGCAAAAGATGGAGCTGGAAATATTTCTGTTGATAGTAATTCAGTAAGTGTTACAACTACTGCACCAGTGGCTGACGTAACTGCTCCAACCGCACCAACACTTTCAGCCTCAGGAACAACTCAAACTACCACAAATTTATCTTGGTCAGGAGCCACAGATAATGTTGCTGTAACGGGTTATGATGTCTTTCAAGGTGCAACTTTGTTAGGCTCAACGGCTTCAACTACTTTTGCTGTGACTGGTTTAACATCTTCTACAACTTATTCTTTTACTGTGAAAGCTAAAGACGCGGCTGGTAATAGTTCTTTGGCTAGCAATACTATAACAGTTACTACTTTAGCAGTAGTTTCTTTAACATATTGTACATCTCAAGGTAATGTAACAACCGATGAAAAAATAGGGAAAGTAGTTTTTGGAACTATAAATAATACATCAACTGGCACAGCTGGATACGAAAATTTTACCGCTATTACTACAAATGTTGGAAAAGGAACAGCCTATGCAATAACTATTACTCCCAAATGGACTAGTACAGTTTATAGTGAAGGATATGCAGTTTTTATCGATTATAATCAAAACGGACTTTTTACAGATGCAGGAGAAACAGTTTTTACAAAAGCAACTTCTACTGCAACAACTGCAACTGGAACTATAACGATTCCTGCAACTGCTCTTTTAGGGTCTACTAGAATGAGAGTTTCGATGAAATATAACGGAACTCCTACTTCATGCGAAACATTTTCTTACGGGCAAGTTGAGGATTATACATTAAACATTACAGCTGTCGCTAAAAATAATCAAATTGAAGCGCAAGCAATTTCGTTTACTTTATATCCAAATCCAGTTTCTGGAGATGAGTTGTTTATTTCAAATTTAGAGGGTGAATCAACCTTTAGAATAATAAATATGATTGGTCAAGAATTAGGAAAAGGAAAAATCGAAAATGATTTAGTTAATGTTTCTTCACTTCAATCAGGAACTTATTTAATTGAAATTTCAAACCAAACTTCAACTACTTCAAAACGATTTATTAAGCAATAAACCGAACATTAAATACAAAAATGCTACAAATTAAATTATAATTTGTAGCATTTTTATTTATACTCGATCTTAAAATAAGAAAAATATTGTAATTAGATTTTAAGAAATGTGCTTTAAAACTAGAAAAAAATAATTTTATACAATATCTAATGTTTTTGCTTTGTTTACCAAATCGACCAAATTTGTAACGTTCAATTTTTGTAAAAGTCTTAACTTGTAAGTGCTTATAGTTTTTTCATTTAAACCCAAAATTTTAGAGACTTCATTATTTTTCTTACCATCACATAAATAGCGTAGTACTTCTATTTCTCTATTTGAAAGTTTTCTGTATAAGCGTTCGCTTTTATTTTGTTTTGCAATCAATGCTAGATTTTTCTTAATACTTTCGCTCATCATTACTAAACCTTGATGAACTCTGATAATAGTTGTTCCTAGAGTTTCAAGTTTTGCCGATTTGTGAACATAACCAGAAACACCAGATTTAATAGCATTTGGCGCATAAATTTGCTCATTCAAACTTGTAAAAACTAATACTTTTGTTTTTGGAAAATTTTTTATGATTGCCTTTAGCTCATAGATACTTTTCAATCCATCAAGTTCTAAATCAATAACTAATACATTTATTTCTTTATTTCGAAGTGCATCAGGAACCATAAAAAAACTTCCTACATTTGAAACAACACTAATTTCTGGATGCTCTTTGAAGTAAGATTTAACTCCGAAATGTACAACTGGGTAATTATCAGCAAGGCAAACGTTTATCATATTTTACAAGATTTAGGGTAAGATGAAAATATCAACTAACAAATTTATATAAAATAAAATAAACGGATGTTAAAATTTTAAGTTTTATTTACGAAATTCGTCTAAAATCTCACAAACTGGTATCGATTGCATTTTATGTTGATTAGTTTTATTTAATCTTTGATAAATTTCTAATACCTTTATTTGTCTTGGAGATAATTCTCCTACAATTTCATTAGATGAAAAAGACATAGCCCATTCTAATTCATCATAACTTGCTCCAAGCTGATCTTCATCTGTTCTGTTATCTCCAAAAAGCCCATCAGTAGGCTGTGCATTTAAAATTGAATCTGGAATTTTTAAGAAATTCCCCAGAGCATAAACATCACTCTTCATCAAATCGGCAATAGGACTCAAGTCTACACCGCCGTCGCCATATTTTGTGTAAAAACCAACGCCAAAATCCTCCACTTTATTACCTGTACCAGCAACTAAAAGCTGCTCAATTCCAGCAAAGTAATATAAGGCAGTCATTCTTAACCTGGCACGAGTATTGGCCAATGACAAATTATACTTGGTCTCATCTTCAAATATTGGCATTGTCATTTTAAAAGATTCATATACTGGAGTCAAATTTGCTTCGACCTTACTAACGTTACTAAATCTTTTCATTAGCTGTTCAATATGTTCTTTGCCACGTGATACTTGATTTGGTGCTTGGTGTATTGGCATTTCTACACACAATGTTTTTAAACCTGTTTGAGCACACAAAGTAGAAGTAACTGCAGAATCTACACCACCAGAAATGCCAATTACAAACCCTGTAACTTTAGCATTTTCTGCATAGTCTTTTAACCATTTTACAATTACATCATTTACTTTTTTTACTTGAATGGTACTACTTATTTTCATTTTATGGCTTATTTCTACTATAAATTAAAATACAAACACTGTATATTTGCAAAATTAATTAATAAAAATATAAATCTATTTAATTTTAAAAGTTTTAAGATTTGTTTTTTTGAGTTTTTTTAAGTTTAAAATAGAAATTAATTATTTTTTAAATAAAGTAATCAAATTTCCGTTGTAAACTTGCTCCCAATAATCAAATGAAAGCAATCAGAGTATGCAGTAATCTAATTTTGGATATTCTTTTCTGAAATTTAATTCAAATATATAAACAATGAAAAAATACTTTTTTTTATTCATAGTAGCATCAATATTTTTTTCATGCGACAAAAAAAGCAAGGTAGAAAGTGCGGTTGAAGAAATTCCTGTTAGCATGAAAGTTATACGTTTTGATCAAGAATTTTTTGAAACAAAACCAGCTAATTTACCCAAATTGAAAGCTAAATTCCCTTTTTTTTTTCCAGAAGGAACCCCAGATGAATATTGGAACGAAAAAATCCAAAACCAGCAATGGCGACAGTTATATCAAGAAGTTGAAAAACGATATAAAGATTTTAACCCAGAAAAAGCTGAAATCGAAACACTTTTTAAACATATTAAATATTATTTTCCACAAATTATAATACCAAAAATATATACTGTAATTGCTGAAATGGATCAAAACACAAAAGCAATTTATGCAAATGATAAACTGCTTATTGCTTTAGAATTATATTTAGGAAAAGACCATAAGTTTTACTCAGATTTTCCTGTTTATCTTAAACAAAATTTTGAGCAAAGACAATTAATGCCTGATATTGTATCAAGTTTTGCTTCTGGAATTTTACCTGTAACAACCGATAAAGAATTAATTGTACAAATGGTAAATTCTGGAAAAGAACTGTATTTAAAAGATATTTTATTGCCAGATTATACCGATGCCGAAAAAATAGGATATACCGACGAGCAAATAAAGTGGAGTCAAGAAAACGAGGGTTTTATTTGGCGTAAATTTATCGAAGACAAATTACTTTTTAGTTCAGACTCAAAATTAGGAAATCGATTTATTAATTTAGCACCGTTTTCAAAATTTTATCTTGAAATAGATAATGAATCCCCCGGTAGAATAGGTCAGTGGATGGGCTGGCAAATTGTAAAATCATACATGGAAAATAATCCGGATGTAAAAGTACAACAAATGTTAAAAATGGATGCTAAAGAACTATTTGAACAATCAAAATACAAACCAAAAAAATAATGAGTGATACATCAAAATCTGAAATAAAATTTTTAGTAGAATTAGATCAAAACCGAGTACCCGAAAAAATTACTTGGACGGCACAAGATGGAGGCGTAGAACTAGAAGAAACAAATGCAATTTTAGTTTCTGTTTGGGACTCTAAAACTCAGGAAACCCTAAGAATAGATTTGTGGACTAAAGAAATGCCAATAGACGAGATGAAACTTTTTTTTCATCAAACTTTGGTGGCTATGGCCGCTACTTTTGAGCGCGCCACCCAAGACGAAAAAATGGCTAGTACTATGCGTGATTTTTGCGATTATTTTGCTGAAAAACTGGAATTGAAAAGATAAAAAAAATGGTTCTCAATTGAGAACCATTTTTTTTTAAAACTCATTTAAGTTTTTATTTTTCATTGTTGCATTTTCATATAATCTATCTTATTTAAAAAACCTTTCATTTAATTTTTAGTAAACAAGACGGATTTTATAAAATTATAATTTAGTTAAAGTTAGTTGATTTGGAATTTTAAATGCTTGTGGTGGATTAATTGTACTTGAGCTACATGGTTTAGTATTACCAGACGCAACATATTTGTTGCCAACATTCCATTGTAATTGAGGTGTTAAACCTGTGTTTATATAAGTTAAATTAAATGCTGTTGTTATCATAACAGTACATGGAGGAATTGGTTCATAGTAATTGAGATATAACTTATTAATATCTCTCGTGTCAATTGAATTTCCATTTATACCATAACCATCATTAAAATTTTGATTGTTTAAATCAGCAATCGTGTAAGTTGATGGATAGGTGTCATAAATTGTTGTCCAAGTACTTCCTACTTTTTCCTTGTAAAGAATAAAACTGCGAATCTCATCATACGTTACCTTTGGTCTATAGGATTCATTTATACCTTCTATTTTGTAGAATTTAATTTTTAAATAGTGTGTGGCATCTGTAAACTCCCACTCACCTGTAAATTTATCTAATAAATTATTAACATCTTTAAGGTAATAAGGCATACTCATATCGCCAGTATAAACATATTCATACTTTTCTTCTAACGGTACAATCTTTTGCGAATAAATAAAATTGCAAAATAAAATAAGTAATAAAACCCAAAAATTTCTCATCGATGTTTATGTTTTTTTCGGTGTACAGGAATTTGTGCAAACGTAAATATAAAAAAATCCGTC
>JANXVF010000097.1 GCA_025351785.1 Flavobacterium sp. | reverse complement strand
GGATATTATTTAAATACTGACGAGTCCTTTTAAAGTTTTATTATAGGATAATGATGCTCAATATTTAGTTTGTATAAATCATATTAAAACTATTATCTGCAAACTATTAAACTATATTTTGTCTATCAAAAAAAGTTGTTACACTTACTGCTATTTCTTGAGAGATGTACCTCTGAATATCTTTCCATATATTACACTTTTGTGTAAATCTATTTTAGGACAAGACAACCTAGACGCATATCCGCGTGGTCGGGAATAATTGTTTTTAATACGTTATAATTAAGCGATACATCCAAAAAAAATGCGCTAAGTGCATACTCCTGCATTAGTAGTATTATAAAAAATTTATTATAAACATTATTTTGTGTAATTATATATAAAAAAATTGCGCTATATGTATAATTTAGTAGTACTATATATAAAATAATTAAATTATAAATACAATACTACAGTAGTATTATTTAAAATCATTTGATGTTAACATATCACTATATTTTTATTATAAATTAAATTTTTATTAAAATAAAGATGTTTTTATATGTTCATATCATAATATATTTTACTTTTATAGTTATTAATCTTAAATTATAAAAAATGGACGAATTAACACCAAATTTGACTGCTATAAAGCTTAACAAAAAAGGAAATGTGCCTGTAGCTGACGTAAATTTCGGAAAAGTAGTCACGACAGTCAGCGACAAATGGCTGATTAACAACTGGCTGACTTTAAAATGGATAACCGCAACACAATTTGAAACAGATGCCACAAGTTATAACGATATTTTAAATGCAAGACTACAAAAAGGTTCTACAAGACCCCAAATAACCCAATCGTTGAAAGCGTTAGATAAAAAAATCAACAATGCTTTGTCGTACGTAAAAGGCTATATTGTAGATAAATATAAAAAAGAAAATGCTAAAAGTTATTATGCAGCGTTTGGTATTGAATATAAATCTAACAAATATATTTTTCCGACAGATCAAAACAAAAAAATTGCTTCGCTAGGGTTATTGATAGACGCCCTGACAACACACGGTTTTGCAACAAAAGAATTTGGAGTTGCTTTTTGGACGCCAATAAAAACAGAATATATGTCGCTAGTAAACGAGGCATTGGCAACTGATGGCGAAGTGTCTATAAAAGTTGGCGATAAAAATGCACTGAAAGATACTTTGAAAAAAGCATTAAACGCAATTGTTAACTCGTTGAAAGCTAATTATCCTGAAACTTTTAAGCAAGAATTAAGAGATTGGGGTTTTCAAAAAGAAAAATACTAATTATAGAGAGCCATGGCAGATAGCAACGATTCAGAAAATGAAAATTTAGATGATTATACAACAAAAAAAGTAACTGAGGGCATTGAAAATTTGCTTGAAGAAAAAGATTTAAAAATTAAATGGAGAAAAGAACTAGAGGATAATCCTGCGGTGCAAGCCTATTTTGATGAATATAGGGGCAATCCGATGAAGAGTTTTATAGATAATTATCTTAATACCAAATATTTATCGCATCAGTATGGCGATATGTATAAAAAAATGGTAGAAAGTAAACAAGAACGATATATTAATGAAGCGCACCGCCAACTAGAGTACATTTTGCAAAAACAATTGTTTGATATGCAGTGTTTGTGGCGTGCGGGACAACTAGATATTGCTGGCATTGAGGTTACTAACGATTTTAAAGTTTGGGAAGCCGATATTTTGAATTGTCCTTTTTTAGAAGCTATTTCAAAGGACGATATTGCAATGTATCAAACTTTTTTGGATCAAAAAAATCTAGATCCAGCCTATTTAGACAATTATCTTGAATGGCAAAATTACGATGAGATAAAAGAATCGTACACGTTAAATAACGACGACGAATATCAAATAATGCCCGATTGGTACGAGTTTCATAACAACAGAACCGGAAAAGGATCGTTGCTGCTGCTGCCAGATCATAAAGGAGAACAAGAATCTTTTTATATAAAAATATTTCGTGACAATGAAGCTAAAAATTCAGAGAAGCCTATTAACATAATACCAACAGACGACCGCCCGTTTTTGAGCAGTTATGATAATGAAGTAATCAAGTTTTTTGTAAACACATTTGAAGACAGCGAATCGCAAAAAAAATATAAATATTATATAGAAGGCAGTAAAAATAGCGATAATTATGACCTTAAAAACACTATTGATTGCATTGTTAATGCTGATGATTTAATTCCGGTTGAATCTCATTTTAATGTGCTAGAAGCTATAGATATTGCTTATAATAGTTATTATTTAAAAAAAATTGCAGAACATTTACCAATGGCATACGAGCAGTATTTGTTTAGTAAAAAAATGGGATTCGATTTTGAAAGTAAAAAAGATAGTTTTTATATTAGCCTTAGCAACGATTTAAAACAGATTATTTTGGCTGGGCGAAAACTCAACGGCGAAGAACAAAATTTTAATTATTGAGATAAAAATCAGTTACCCTAATTTCGGATAGTTTAGGGTAACCGATTTTATTTTTTTAAGTTGACGCATTAATGAATAATTTGAAGGTGTTGTAAACGAAAAAACCCTTTAAATCATACGATTTAAAGAGTTTTGATTCAATTTGTATTTCTACTGGCGGAGAAAGAGGGATTCGAACCCCCGGACCTGTGACAGTCAACAGTTTTCAAGACTGCCGCATTCGACCGCTCTGCCATTTCTCCAGTTTGAGCGTAACTAATAGTTCATTAGGATTGCAAATATAACAACCTTTTTTGGTTTTCCAAATAGATTATTAAATAAAAAATGTTTTTATAAAAATTAAAAACTAATTATTTATAAATGAATTAATTAAAAATAATATAAATTATCTTAAAACGGAACATACTCAGTAATCTCTAAACCATAACCTATCATTCCTACACGCTTTGTTTGTTCTGTATTTGAAACTAAACGTATTTTTGAAATACCAATATCATGTAATATTTGAGCTCCTATTCCAAAATCTTTTTTGTCAATTATAATTTTTGGTGCTTTTAAAATGCCATTTGATTGTAGTAACTTCAATTCAGAAATTCTGTTTAATAAAGTTATATTTTGCATATCTTGATTGATAAATAAAACTGCTCCTCTCCCATTTTGATTGATAACTTTAAACATATTATCAAGCTGTTGGTCTGCATTATTGGTTAAAGTTCCCAGTAAATCATTATTTACTAAAGTTGAATTAATTCTTGTCAGGATAGCCTCGTCTAGCATCCAGTTGCCCTTAGTTAATGCAATATGAATTTGATTATTTGTGGTTTGTTCGTATGCTCGAAGTCTGAAATGACCAAAACGAGTTTCGATTTCAAAATCTTCTTTCTTAACAATCAAAGAGTCGTGTTGCATTCTGTAAGCAACTAAGGCTTCAATTGAAACTAATTTTAAATCGAACTTTTTTGCAACCTCAAATAACTCCGGTAAACGTGCCATTGTTCCATCTTCATTCATGATTTCAACAATTACGCCTGCTGGTTTTAATCCAGCTAGTCTTGCAAAATCTATTGCTGCCTCTGTATGACCTGTGCGTCTTAAAACACCCCCTTGTTTTGCAACTAAAGGAAAAATATGACCAGGTCGAGCTAAGTCAAATGATTTTGTAGACTCTTCTACTAGTGAAAGTATTGTTTTAGCTCGATCAGAGGCCGAAATTCCTGTTGTAACTCCATTTCCTTTTAAATCTACTGAAACTGTAAAAGCAGTCTCCATAGGATCTGTATTATTACTAACCATGGCGTGTAATCCTAATTCTTTACACCTGCTTTCGGTAAGTGGTGCGCAAATTAATCCTCTACCATAGGTTGCCATAAAATTTATCATCTCTGAAGTTACCTTTTCGGCAGCAGCCAGAAAATCGCCCTCGTTTTCTCTATCTTCATCATCAACAACTATTATAATTTTACCCTGACGGATATCTTCGATAGCTTCTTCAATAGTGTTGAGTTGTATGTTTGTGTAAGACATTATATTTTATTTTTAACAAAACGCGAAAATAATTTTTGAATTGGATCTGAAATTACATCAAAAGAAATAGTGCCTCCAATATCATTTATTGCTCTGTAAGTTAATAAGATTGCTAAAGGGGTAAGTATAATTGATGACATCCAAACACCTAAAAAAGCCGGCATCCCATTTTCTTGTGCCACACGTTTTCCAAAAGTATTAATAAAATGAAAAATTATGAATATGGTTACAGCAAAAACAATTGGCAATCCCAACCCTCCTTTTCGGATAATGGCTCCTAGAGGAGCTCCAATAAAAAACATTAAAATGCATGAAAATGCTATCATAAACTTATCATAAAATGCTATCCAATGACTATTTATATTTTTTTGTTTTGCATCCATTTCTATAATTGAACTGTCTATTGAAAAATTTGTATTATCAACATTGCTAGAAGCTATTTTTAAAATATAATTCTGTCTGTCTTTGTCTAAATCTTTAAGAATATCAGTTTTGAATGTTTTATCAGCTACTACTGGAGGAACATATGAAATATTATTCATTCCAACACGTTGGTAAACATTTATAGCATTTGAAATTACATCTTTTTTTATCGATTTATTTAGTGAGTCTAGTGTAAATGTTAACTCATGAATATTTTGCATGGTGCTGGTATTTGAAATATCAACATTATCCATATTTGTTTTATTTAGTTTTGACAAATCGATATTTATGATATCTTTTTTGAAAGTAGCTTTTGCAAACGGAATTTTAGCTCTATCTTCATATTTTGTCGGAATTATATCTTCATAATAGTTACCATCTGTTAAAACTAATTTTAAAATATTTGATGATTTACTGCTTATTAATTCTCCTTTTTGTGATTTAATTACTGTAGTATTCCCTCCTCCATTTTCCATCTTTTTATGAATAGTAACACCAGACAAAAAATTTCCATTTTCGCCCGATTTTTTTTCTACTTTTATAGAATAACTCCCTATGTTACTAAATTGACCCTCTGCAATTGCCATTGCGGGTTGAACTTGAGCAATATTTCTTCTAAAATTTATAAACTTAAATTCTGCATACGGAATTACATTGTTTGCAAATACAAACGAAATTAAACTTAAAAGCAAAATAAAAATCGTGAGACTTTTCATAGCGCGTTGTAATGAAATTCCCGCCGATTTCATTGCTGCAAACTCATAGTTTTCAGATAAACTCCCAAAAGTCATAATCGAAGAAAGTAAAACCGATAACGGTAATACTAAAGGAATTATTCTTGGCATAGAGAAAAGCAAAAATTTTAAAACTAAAAGTAAGTCTAAATCTTTACCCGCCAGTTCGGCAATAAAAAGCCAAACGGTTTGCAAAATGAATATAAAAAACAAAATTACAAATACCGTAGTAAATGTAATTAAGAATGTTTTTAATAAATACTTATCGAGTAATTTCACTTCAATTTAATCTAACTTGTTTATGTAGTATTTTGGATACTTACTTGTTACAAATGTAAATTGATTTTTTGATAACGGCTGATTTGTTTTAAAAGAATTAACAGTGAGTGTAGTTTTAGTTCCATTTTTTCCTATCTCGATAAGATTATAAATTGTTTTGGTTTGAATATCAATTCCTAACAGTATCTCTTTTCGTTGATCTTTTGAACTTACGGGTGATAATTTTATATATTGTATTTTTCTTCCTTTTACATCTTGTAAAATATCCCAAAAAAACTTGTATCCTGTATTGAAAAATGTTAACATTTTAGAGGGTGTTATTGCCTTTTCATCCGAATCATTTATGCTAGAAATAGTAACTTCTTCATCCTCAGGAACAATTGTATAGGTTTTTTTACCGTCATAAATTTTGGTAACTCCCATAAAATTTAAAACATATTTATTACCTTCTAAAGTTACGTTGCCCTTACTGTCTTGATTTATATTTTCTTTCGAGTTATTTAAAGTATACTTAAAATCAATGGCTATATTATCATAACTTTTAATTTTTTTTGTAACCTCATCAAGTAAATCTTTAGCTTTTTTATCTTGGGCGTTAGTAAAGCCAATAAAAAAAATAAATAAAAGTGATATTAAATTTCGCATTTTAATCTGTTTGTTCATTATTTAAAAAATGTTCTAAAGAAACTAAGTCAGAAATGTTTACACCTCTTGCTTTACTTCCTTCAAATGGACCAACAATTCCTGCTGCTTCTAATTGATCTATCAATCGGCCAGCTCTGTTGTATCCCAATTTCAATTTTCTTTGCAATAATGATGCCGAACCTTGTTGAGCTGTAACAATAATTTCGGCTGCTTCTTTAAATAATGTATCTCTTTCAGATATATCCATATCTAATTTGAGTGAACTTCCTTCCTCACCTACATATTCTGGCAATAAATATGCCGTCGGGTATGCCTTTTGAGAACCAATAAAATCTACAATTTTTTCGACTTCTGGTGTGTCTACAAATGCACATTGAACTCTTACTAAATCATTTCCGTTTGAAAAAAGCAAATCTCCACGACCTATTAACTGGTCTGCACCACCCGAATCTAAAATGGTTCTAGAGTCTATTTTTGAAGTTACTCTAAATGCTATTCTTGCTGGAAAATTTGCTTTTATCATACCCGTTATTACATTTACAGAAGGTCTTTGTGTTGCAATTATCAAATGTATTCCAATAGCTCTGGCTAGTTGAGCTAATCGAGCAATTGGTAATTCGACCTCTTTTCCTGCAGTCATAATTAAATCGGCAAATTCATCTACAACCAAAATTATATAAGGTAAAAATCGATGTCCGTTTTCTGGATTTAATTTTCTGTTTCTAAATTTTTCATTATACTCTTTAATATTACGAACCATCGCATCTTTTAATAAAGAATACCGATTGTCCATTTCTATACAAAGCGAATTTAAAGTATTGATAACCTTTGTATTATCTGTAATTATTGCATCCTCATTATCAGGTAATTTTGCTAAATAGTGACGCTCAATTTTATTAAATAATGTAAGCTCAACTTTTTTAGGATCTACTAATACAAACTTAACTTCGGCAGGATGTTTTTTGTATAATAAGGAAGTTAAAACTGCATTTAATCCTACCGATTTTCCTTGTCCAGTTGCGCCAGCCATTAACAAATGGGGCATTTTAGCTAAATCGACAACAAAAGTTTCATTTGAAATTGTTTTACCCAATGCAATTGGAAGTTCCATTTCGGCTTCTTGAAATTTAGCCGAAGAAATAACTGTTTTCATTGGTACCATTGTAGGATTTTTATTGGGAACTTCAATCCCAATGGTGCCTTTTCCTGGAATTGGAGCAATGATTCTAATTCCTAAGGCAGCCAAAGAAAGTGCTATATCATCTTCTAAACTTTTTATTTTTGAAATTCTAATTCCCGCTTCTGGTACAATTTCATATAAGGTAACGGATGGTCCTACGGTTGCTTTTATTTGAGCAATATCAATTTTATAATTGCGAAGTGTTTCAACAATTTTATTTTTATTTTCTTCTAATTCTTCCTGATTTATGGTTATTCCTACTGATGAATAATCTTTTAATAAATCGATGGTAGGAAATTTATAATTTGACAATTCTAAGGTTGGGTCAAATAATCCAAAATCTGCAACTAGTCTAGAGGCTAAATTTTCTTCGACAATATCTTCTTCTTTGGCTTTTTCTATAACAAATTCTTCTTCTTTTAGGGGTTGATTTTCAGTTTCATTTATCCGAGACTTTACTTCATCTGAATCATCATTTGCTGTAACTTCAAAAGTTAGTGGTTTGCTTTTTAAGGTTGGCTCCAACTCAATTTCAGAATAGCTTGAAATTGTAGGTTTCATTGCCTGCTTATTTATTTCAAATTGAGATAACGGTTTTGAAATTTTTTCATCAATAACAAAATCAGACTCTTCATCGTCAACAGCAAACTCTTCTAAAATATATCCGTTTCCGTTTTCTGCGACCGAGCCTTTCAAAGTATCAAAATCACTATTTAAATCTTTCTTTTTACTTTCAAAAAATGCTTTTATAGTTTCGGGAGATACTTTTATTTTAAAAATTAAATATATAATTAATCCAAAAATCAGCACCAGTAAAGTTCCTGTTTTCCCGATATAATCTTGCAAAAATATATTCATTTCATAACCTATAACACCACCAAGTTCTGGCAATGAGGTAAAGAAAAATCCAAAAAGTACAGATAAAATTATAATTGCAAATAAATCCCAGAACCAGGTCGACTTCAATTTTTTTAAGGGTAAATTCAAGATTAAAAATGCACCCGAAATAAAAAATAATTTAACAAACAAAAAAGACGCAACACCAAATCCTTGATAAATAAATTTATCAGAAAGATAAGCACCAACTTTCCCTAACCAATTGTAAGCTATTTCATTTCGGTCACTTAGGTTCTCAATACTACTTTGATCTGCCCTACCGTGAATGAAAAATGAAACAAACGCAATAAGTAAACCAATCGAAAAAAGAACAAAAACACTACCTAATACTATTTTTACTTGACGCTTATTTTTCCAAACTTTGACCTCGTCTGAAATAACATCTTTTTTTGATTGAGATTCTTTTTTTGTAGTTTTTGCCATTTGAAATTGAGATAGATACTATAAAAATAGCAATTTAAATTTTTTAATTACAGCTTTGGCACATAAATTATACACCCGATAAAAATAGCTGTAAGAGCCGCAAAAAAAACAGCGCCAGCAGCTATATCTTTTATAAATCCTATTCTGTCATGAAATTCAGGATGAATAAAATCGGCAATTTTTTCGACAGCAGTATTTAGTCCTTCTATACTTAAAACTAATCCTATCGAAAATATTTGCATCATCCATTCATAGCGATCTATCTTAAAGTAAAATCCTGCAATAGTTAAAATAATAGCTAAAGATGTCTGAACCATAACACTATGCTCAGTAGTTATCAACTTAATCATTCCTTTTAATGCAAAACCTACGCTTTTGAATCGACCCGTTAAAAAAGAATTATCTTTTTGAAATTCCATAATTTACATTAAAGTGAGGCTAATGCTTTTTCATAATTTGGTTCGTTTCCAATTTCAGGAACTTGCTCAGTATATTTTACGATCCCTTTTTCATCTAATACAATTACTACTCTTGAATGTAAGCCATTAAAAATACCCTCAATAATTTCTAAACCATAGTTTTTTCCAAAATTTCCTGTATTAAAATCAGAAAGTGATTCAACATTCAATAGCCCTTCGGCACCACAAAATCGATTTTGTGCAAAAGGCAAATCGCGAGAAATGCATAAAACCTTAGTATTTTCGAGTGAACTTGCTTTTTCATTAAAGCCTCTTATTGATGAAGCGCAAACTCCTGTATCTACGCTTGGAAAAATATTTAAAACAAGTTTACTTCCCTCGTAATCTGCCAATGATACACTAGATAAATCCGTTTTAGTTAATTGAAATTCTGGTGCTTTTACCCCAACAGTTGGTAATTTGCCATTCGTATTTATAGTATTTCCGCCAAGAGTTATTTTTGCCATTTTTATAGTATTTAAGATTTTCAAAAGTAGTAAAAAAAATTAGTTTTTTTATATCAATTTATCGCGTAAATAGTTTTCTTTTACTGAAATTTTAAGGATAACACTCAAATTTTAAACACTAAGTTTATATATTTGTTTCAGATACCTTAATGATACTGTAAATTCAATTTCACAAATCAACTATGAATTTTTCTAATTTATTCCGAAAAAAAACTGTTCAAGACATATTAAAACAAGTAGCAAAAAATGAAGCCGATGGAGATAATTCTCTAGGAAAACACTTAACAACTAGAGATTTAACAGCTTTCGGAATTGCAGCAATTGTTGGTGCAGGAATTTTTTCGACTATAGGGAAAGCAAGTTTTGATGGAGGTCCAGCGGTAATTTTTCTTTTTTTATTTACAGCAGTTGCTTGTGGTTTCGCAGCATTTGCTTACGCCGAATTTGCATCTATGGTTCCAGTTTCTGGTAGCGCATATACTTATTCTTATGTTGCTTTTGGCGAAATAATAGCCTGGATAATAGGATGGGCTTTAATCATGGAATATGCAATTGGTAATATAACAGTTGCCATATCTTGGAGTGACTATTTTACAGGACTACTCGATAGTTTTGGTATTCATTTGCCTAAATGGATTGAGATGGATTATTTATCTGCGTCTAAAGGTTTTGACGAAGCGACAGCACTTATGAGAGGAGGGAAATCATACGAAAATTTATCAAATAGTTTAAAAGATGCCTATACAGCTTGGACAACTTGTCCTACTCTGGGTTCTTTTCATTTTGTGGCAGATATTCCTGCATTGTTTATTATAGTTTTAATTACCGCTTTGGTTTATCGTGGTATGAAAGAATCTCGCAACGCAAGTAACCTTATGGTTGTTGTAAAACTGTGCATAATTTTACTAGTAATTGCAGTTGGGATTGGATATATTGATACCGCAAATTGGAAACCTTTTGCTCCAAACGGAGTTGGTGGAATTCTTAAAGGAGTTTCGGCCGTTTTCTTTGCCTACATTGGTTTTGATGCTATATCTACAACTGCAGAGGAATGTAAAAATCCGCAACGCGATTTGCCAAGAGGTATGATGTGGGCTATAATAATTTGTACTATTTTGTACATAATTATTGCATTAGTTTTAACGGGAATGGTCAGTTATTCTGATTTGAATGTAGGCGATCCGTTAGCTTTTGTATTTGATAAATTACATTTAAAATGGATGTCCTGGATAATTGGTATAAGCGCTGTAATTGCAATGGCTTCGGTATTATTAGTATTTCAAATGGGACAGCCACGAATTTGGATGAGTATGAGTCGCGATGGATTGTTGCCAAAAAGATTTTCAAAGGTACATCCAAAATATAAAACCCCTTCATATGCAACTATTGTTACAGGTTTTGTAGTTGCAATTCCAGCTTTGTTTTTAAATTTAACTATGGTAACCGATTTGTGTAGTATTGGAACTCTATTTGCCTTTGTATTGGTCTGTGCTGGAGTTTTGGTTTTACAAAATAAACCAGATATTCCTAGAGGAAAATTTAAAACTCCTTATATAAATTCAAAATATATTTTTCCAGTTTTGATTATCATCGGAATTGTTATTTCTATGACTAAATTTCATAAAAATACAGTTGACTTTATTGTAAATGAAAAACAAGCATTAAGCCCTTCAGAAATTGTAACTTCTTTAAACAAGAACGATACAGAGTTAGTTACCATTTACTTAGCAAATTTTGTATCAGTCAAAACAATTGATGTCGAAAAAGAATTAAACTCGTTTGCAACAAAAGATGATTTGAAATATAATGAAATTGTTAGTAAGCTTCCTATTGTCGAATCAAAAAAATATGAAAGTGGTTTTAGCCTTTTTAAACATAAAATACCCATGTGGATTTTTTTAATAGCTTTAATTTGTTTTGCGGTTTGGTCTTGGAAACAAAATTTATCACTAATCCCATTATTGGGTTTAGTGAGTTGTTTATATATGATGGCAGCATTAAGTATTTGGAATTGGATTTATTTTACATGTTGGCTTTTAATTGGATTGTGTATTTATTTTGGATTTAGTTACAGAAATAGCAAACTAGGTGTAGCAAAAAATTTGTAATATGTTCAAAAGCAAAAACGCTCTTTTATTTTTTGTTTTACTATCACTTCTATTATTTTCGTTTATCTTAAATATCAGTTTAGGCCAAGTTTCAATTCCATTTAAGGAAGTTGTAAAAAGTATTTTAGGATTAAATACTTCTAAAGAAACTTGGCACTATATAATCCTCAACTTTAGACTTCCTAAGGCAATTACTGCAGTTTTGGTAGGAGTAGGATTATCAATCTCAGGCTTACTCATGCAAACATTATTTAGAAACCCACTTGCTGGTCCTTATGTGCTTGGATTAAGTTCAGGATCGAGTCTGGGAGTGGCATTTGTAGTTCTAGGAGCTGGTATGTTGCCTACTACCTTAACACCTTTATTAGTAACGCCTTACGCAATAATTTTTGCTTCATGTTTGGGGAGCTTTTCGGTTTTACTTTTAGTTTTGTTGGTTTCAAATAAACTTAGAGACACCATGTCAATTTTAATTGTTGGTCTTATGTTTAGTAGTTTTACGAGTGCAATAGTATCAATTTTAACTTTTTTTAGTACAGCTTCAGAATTACAAAAATTTACATTTTGGAGCATGGGAAGTATCGGAAATTTGACATGGATAAATATTTCAATACTAGCCATAAGCGTTTTTACAGGATTGATAATGAGTTTATTTTCTTTAAAATCGTTAGATACACTTCTTTTAGGAGAGAATTATGCTAAAAGTTTAGGATTAAATTTTAAACAATCTAGGCGATTAATCGTTTTTGCAACAAGTGTTCTAGCAGGAAGCATAACTGCATTTGCAGGACCAATCGCTTTTATTGGATTGGCAGTTCCTCATTTGTCAAAGCTTATTTTTCAAACAAGTAATCATAAAATTTTGTTTTGGAGTACTATTTTAATAGGCGCAATCATAATGCTTTTGTGTGATTTGATTTCGCAAATGCCAGGTTTTGATTTTACTTTACCTATAAATGCGATAACTTCTATTTTTGGTGCACCAATTGTGATTTGGTTAATCATTAAACGAAAAAGTTTTTAAGCAACTAGATTCTATTTTGCAATGAATAAAATTATAATCTCTACTTCTGATTTATCTATTGGATATTTTTCCAAAAATAAAACAACTTTAATAGCTCAAAATTTAAATTTAAATTTAGAGCAAGGCAAACTTATAGCACTAATCGGGGCAAACGGAATTGGAAAATCAACTTTACTAAAAACACTATCAGGAATTCAGAAACCACTTTCGGGAACGGTTTTATTAAATGAAAAAAACATCTATAAGTATCAATCGACTGAACTTGCTCAAAATTTGAGTTTGGTTTTAACAGAAAAATTACCACCAAGTAACTTAACAGTTTTTGAATTAATAGCTTTAGGAAGACAACCTTATACTAACTGGATTGGAACTTTAACAAAAGAAGATTTAGATAAAATTAATGAGGCAATGCAACTCACACAAATTGAATTCTTGCAACATAAAAAACATTATGAAATTAGCGACGGTCAGTTGCAAAAGGTATTAATAGCTAGAGCATTATCTCAAAATACTCCACTTATAATTTTAGACGAACCTACTACGCATTTAGACTTATTTCATAAAGTATCTGTCTTTAAATTATTAAAAAAACTAGCTTCTACAACCAATAAATGTATATTATTTTCTACTCACGACATAGATTTAGCCATTCAATTATCTGACGAAATGATTGTAATGACTGAGGATTTTATCATTCAAGACCAACCTTGTAATTTAATTTCAAAAGAAATTTTTAGTACTCTTTTTAAAGATGAAAATATTATTTTTGATTCTTCAAAAGGAAAATTTATCGTTACTTAAGTATTTTTAACTGCAATAGTTTACAGTGCGCAACGCAAATCCTTGTGTAAAAGGTAAAATGTCAAAGGTTTGCGAATGAACTCCAATTGCTTTAGTATCGCCCTGAGAAAAATCGATGGCTCCATCACGTCGAGTAACGGTCATTAAAAATTGTAACGCTCTATTTTTAGCTTCCAAACAGGATTCAGAAATTGATTTTTCTGAAGACGCATTTGCTAAAAACCAAGCTAATGTTGCGGTTGTAGATGAATCAGCTTGTGCTTCTGGACTAGAAACGATCCAATTCCAACTTCCGTTAGGGTTTTGAAATTTGAGTATTGTTTTGGCAAAATTTAGTACAGAATTTGTCAAATACTCCTTTTCGGGATGATTATTTGATAGTGCGACCCAAGAATCAATAAGCCCGATGGCATACCATCCCAAACCTCTTCCCCAACCAAATAATCCTATTGGCATTTTTGAATCTATTTTGTAAGTATGACAAGGCAAAAATGAATTTGTAAACATTCCATTTTCGTTGAAACTAGAAATTTGTTTTATCCCTAAATTGATAGCATCTGTGTTGTTGAAAAGTGTACCATAACTGATTAAAAATGGACATATAAAACCAATTGTATCAACATAGCGATAGTTTTTCATTGATTTTCTATATTGAACTGTTCCATCTTCACCAACTAAATTTTCAACTAATTTCCACATAGCATCGTAAGCTTGTTTGTTATTTTGATGATTTATCCAATCTACATTCAAAATTGCATATGCTAAAATCACACCATCAATTTCTGTTGGCATTTTAACCCAATTTCCCTTTACTATTTTAGAATTTATAAATCGATTAATTTCCTTTTTTATGTTGTTATCGGTAGATTTTTTAAAACTTTCCTGTAAACCTAATAACAAAGATGCTTCCTGCCAATGCTGAATAGCATCTCGTTTATAATTACCTCTAAGCATGTCGACTACTACTAATCTTGAATTGTCAGTAAGTTTTATTGTAGGCGTTTTTTTTAACCAAAGTATCGATTTATTTAAAATTTTTTGTTGCCACTCTTCGACAGTTGTGTATCTGCCTATGTGAATCCTACTTTGCCAAATAGAAAATTGAATATAAAAATCGATAAAAAAAACGATAAAAAAAATGAAGATAACAAAAATCAGTATATAATATTGTAACATATAAAAAAATGTGATTTACAAAAATACTTGTTTTAAATTTGATTTTTATACTTTATTCAATTTTTAAAAAATCAAAAATTTCAATCCCAAACTGAGAATTTATAGTGTGTATGCCATTATATTCTGGTGCAGGAAAGATAGCTTTACTGTAATCTTCTTTATAATTTTCAATATTCAACTCTACAATTTCATTCAAAACAATATTTGCTCCATAAAATTTAGAACAATTCTGGGCTGGTCTAAATAATTTTCCGTTTTTTGAGAAAATAGAACCTGCATTTCTCGAGCGACTCGAATCTGTACAAACCGGATTTTGTTTATGCGATTTCCATTCTGATCCAAATAAATCTTTAGAATAATACAAATAAAGGGCATCATTATTGTCATATTCATGATCTTCTACCTTGTTTGCAAATAGCCAGTAATAATCATCATGAAAAATCCAAACTGCATCTACAAGTTTACAATTATCAATTATTGTTTTATAAAATTCCCATTCAAACGGAAATAAAGTAGCTTTATAAATAGATAATTTATTCTTTTCAGAATTCTCTGGCATCATATAAAATCCATCTTCATGATAAAAAACATTTGGAAACGAATAATGCGTATCGTCTTTAAAAATAGTTTTTTTTATTTCTATTTTAAAGTTTTCATCAAGTTGAACACAAGCTATTTCTCCTAAGTTTGTTGTTTTATTTAATTCTTCAAAAAAAATAAAATGCCTATTATCTCTAGATATTAAAAAAGGATCAGCCCAAAATGAATCGTTAGGTTGATCTATAAAAAAGTAACCTTTAGATTTTTCTTTTAATGCAATCTTCCAATTTTTTTGAGGTTTATTAATTTTTCTTTTAATAATTGCCACTATTAATTTTTTATAATAACCTAAAATTCTTAATGTATAAAAACTTATTTCATACCTTCTATTTTTTACAATATCATATGAATTTGGATTATTAAAAAATTTCATCAAACTCAATTTTTGAAACCAAAAATATTTTTCTACACTATTGCCCAAGCCCGTTTCTAAATTGATGGTCATGTTGGTTATAAAAACCCAATCTGATTGATTGTGAAGTTTTAGAGAAAAAATTATTGGAACACTTCTTTTTAATGATAATTTGTAATTTATAATTTTCTCTTTATCATAATCAAGTTTCAATAAACCAATTTTTGCTATGTTTTCATAAAACGAAAAATCATATTTTTTATCATTACAAAATATTATGTAGTCATAGTACGACAAGGCTTCTTTTTTAAGTACAAAAACAAGATTTGCATTTTCAATTTTAGTAAGATTTGAGGTCTCAAAAGGAGATTTTTTGTAAGACTTAAATCGAATATCAAGTGGTTTAACAATTTTAAGAGTTTTATCAAATCTAGAATAATAAGTAGCTTTTTCTACGAAAACCTCAATAATTAGTGATGGAAATGAGTTTAAGGTAGAAATAATGCACTGATAGATATACTGATCAGCATTTAAATCGTTAACTATCCATAAAATTCTATCCACAAAACTAATTTTAGTAAATATATAGATAAATATTTAAAAGGAATTATGATTTTGTTAACAAATTGTAAAAATTTTCAATTTCATTTTCTGTGCCAAAATCTTTAGAATTTAACTCCTTAGAAAACTGATTTCTTAAATCAGAATCAGAAATTAATGATTCTAAATTAGAGGCTATCGACTCAGGATTCATAGCAACAATAAGTCCATTTTTAGAATGCACAATATGTGATTTAGATACATTAAAATCTGTCAAAATTATTGGTTTTGCCAAAATTTTAGCCTCTTGAATCACGATACCAAATCCTTCAAATCTAGCAGTATGCAAAAAAATATTTGCTTGTTCTAAATAGGGATAATGATTTTCTTTAATTCCTAAAAAGGTAATTTTATCACTCAAACCATATTCTAAAACTTTGGCTTTCAATTTAATTTCTTCTTCGCCAACGCCTAAAATAATCCAATTAAACAAAATTCCTTTTGCATTTATAATTTTAAATGCTTCAAGCGCTAAATCATATCCTTTTTGATAAGAAAGTCTACCAACAGAAACTATTTTAAATCCCTCTGGCAAATCATTTACAATTTCTTTTGAAAGTTTTTTGATTGTTTTTGAAGCAATAATGCTTTTTATCACAACAAATTTTTGTTTAAACTCTGGAAAAATTTCAATCAAAATATTTTTGCTTTCCTCAGAATCTTGAGCTACATAATCTAGTTTTGAAAAATAAATTGCATCGATAGATTTATCCATTTGCAATTTATTATAATCATTCATGATGAATCCTATTTTTTTGGAAGCATCCACTTTATCTACAACAAAATAGTTTGGAGTTTTTTCTAGAAAACCTATGGCAACATCATATTTTTTTGGAAGTTTAGACATCGATCTTCCTAGATATTTCCACATTTTTTGCTCTGCTACAGCATTTATAGTTTCATTTTTAAAAACAAAGCCAGCACCGATTCTGTTAAATATTGTAGTGAAATTTAATTTTTTTAAGTTTTCGATAATTGCTTTTTTTATAGGCATATCAAAATACTTATACGATTCAGGTTCAGGCAAAAGGGTAACTTCGGGAGGTATTTGATTTATAAAAAGTCCTTCTTGTTTAAATAAAAGCAAATCAACATTAAATCGCGAATAATCTAAGGTTTGTAATAACGAAATTAAAGCTTTCTCGGCACCACCACAATTGAGATTATTGATTACAAAAAGCAGATTTTTTTTATCATTAAGCATTTATTAAATCATAAAGTTTATTTATTTCTGATTCTGTACCATAATGATTTTTTGATAAATTTGATTTGATTTTATCTCTTAAATCATCATTTTCTAATAAATTTTTAATTTGTTCTGCAATGTCATTTGGATTCATTTCGGTTATTATTCCTGTAACAAAAGTATCTATTTGATCTTTTGCAGAATCAAAATTTGTAACAATTACTGGTTTGTTCAAAATTTTAGCTTCTTCAACAGCCATCGATTTTCCTTCATAACGTGAAGGTTGAACATAAATTGAACACGCTTTTATATAAGGATACGGATTTTCTTTCAAACCTATTAAGAATACATTTTGTTCTAAATTATATTCGTCTATTTTTTTTATCAAAAAATCTTTCATGGTTCCATCGCCAATAAAAATCCATTTGAAATCTACAGCATTTTCGTGTAAAATTTTTGCGGCTTCTATGGCCAAATCACAACCTTTTTCTTTACTAAAACGGGCAATTGTCAAAATACAATTGTCTGAATTAAAATTATCTTTAATTTCTTGAATCGCTAATTTTTTAATTGAATTTGCTGAAATAATATTATATATCGTTTTGATTTTTGAGGTAAATTCTGGAAAATTTGAACGTAAATTCTCTTCACATTCGGGAGAAACTGTGATAATAGCACTTAATTTGTTAAAATAATATTTATCAAAATTTATATCCATGCCAGAACTTGAATAATTTGTATGAATCCAACCCAATTTGTTTTTAGCCTGAATAGCATCTACCACACAATAAATAGATGATTTTTCTAAAAACCCGATTGCAGCATCATATTTTTTATTAAAGTCGGGTAAACAAATTTTAAAATTTTTCCACGAATTTTGTTCAGAAATCGATATATTATTTTTATCAATATTTTTAAAAGAAAACACAATTCTGTTCCAAGCTAACGAGAATTTAAGTTGAAATAAAAAATGTAAACATGATAAAAATAAAGGCTTTGCAAAGATTGAATAATTATCTCCTAGAGGTAAAATTTTTACCTGTTCGGGAACCATGGATTGAAAAATACCCTTTTGTTTAAACAATATCAAATCAACATTGAAGTTATCATAATCGATAGTATTCAGTAAATTGACCAAACTTTTCTCTGCACCACCGGCAGACAAACTTGGTATTACAAATACTACATTTTTTTTCATTTTTGGATTTTATATCAGATTAATCTTCAAAAAGATAAGTAACTGCTTTTTTAGACATTTTTTTTATTTCTGGAATTCTGTTGGCTAAAGTATTTATAATTTCTTGTTCTTGATTTTTCATTTCTTCAAATTTTTCAATCAACTTACTACTATCAGAAATTTCTTTTAAACTTAAAACGAGTTTTTCTTCGCCAAAAATATCTTTTGCAATCCCTTTAGACTTTATGCTATATCCTAATACTAATGTAGGAACTAAACAAGAATATGCTGCAATAGTAGCATGAGTTCGCGCACCAATAAAAAATTTCATTCTGGCAATGTATCCTTTATATTGAATCGCATTTAAATTATTTGGCAATAAAACTACTCTATTAGTATTTTTAAATTCGTTAAAAAAATCGTTTAAACACTCATAATCATCATTATCAATTTGGATAACGTGTGGTGTAAAAGCAATTGTAAAACTAGTTGTTTTTAAAATGTGACGAACCAAGTTGAAAGCTGCTTCACGAGAATTTTTATTTTTTTTCCAAACTAAAGGACTAAAATTAAAACCTACAGTTTTACCAATTTGCCAGTTTTCGGGCAAGGGTAACTCTTCTTTTTCCATTGTAAAAGCCCCATCGGCACAAAGTTTAACATTTTGAATACCATTATTTTTTAATACTTCAAAAGTTAAACTTTCACGAGCTAATATTAAATCGAACGTTTTTAAATCTGTTATTTTTTGTGGTGACAAATCTTCTTGTCCAATTGAAGCTCCCCAAAGCACTAATTTTTTTCCCGCTTTTTTTATGACTCGATCTAATTCGTAAATTGAAGGTTGCTCTCCATAGCAATAATTATCCCCACCTATTGACATTAAAATATCATAATTTGGAATTTTGTTTATTATTGATTTATGTAAATGTCGCAGTGAGTATGACTCGTCTTTAAATATTTTTAATTTGAAAGCGCTGATGAGCCAGCTTAAAGAATATTTTTTTATTAATTGATTTGTATCTAAGAAAATGTTATCCAAAAGTGGAATTATTTTATCTGATTTTGGATCCCAAGAGATTAAGTCAACAATTGCTTCTGGATGCTGATTTTTAATTAAAGCAACTCCCGAACGAACAATTGCCTCACAACCTCTGTTTGTACTTCCGCCATGAAAAAACATCAATATTTTCATTATTTTTTAACTTGTTTGATTTCGTAAATTGCTGTAATATGTAGCAAGTATTAATAAAAAAACTGACTTATATTTTATGCAATTTAAAATAAATTGTTGATATTTTGTTTTATTACCAATGATTTCATGCCAATAATTTCTGATTGAAAATTGGACGTTAACATCACAAATCATTTTTCTGACATAATTGTATTTAAGTAAAAACTTCATTTCATTATTTGGTTTTAAATAAATATGAACTAACGAATTAACTATTTCAATCAAACGAATTGATTTTAGTTTTTGAATCGTATTATTTTCAATGTCAATTTTGAATTTGTTTTTAATATCTAAAAAATAGGTATCAATTGCAATTTTAAAATAATCTTTTGTTGCAACATTTCTAGTAGCACTATTTGAAACTTCTCTATAAAAATAACCATTATAATCTATAAACAGTACCGATTTTGCTTTGTTAAATGCCTGAATATTAAACAACCCGTCTTCACCCATAGAAACTCCATAAGGAAATTGAATAGCATTTTCTTTTATCAATTTGCTTGAATACATTTTATTACAAGCGGTATTCATGGCATCATTTTTAATAAAAAAAGGGATAATTTCTGATTGAATTTCTTGTTTTAAAAAAAGTTTATTTACTTCAAAAAGAGGTTTTTCAACTTTTGATTTACCATCTTGTTCTGTAATAAAATTTGAAGTTACTATTTCACAATTATTTTGAATAAGTGATTGATAAAGTGTCATCAGAAAATCTTTTTCAATATAATCATCAGCATCTATAAAAGAAATATATTCGCCTTTTGAAAATTTAATTCCAACATTTCTAGCACTACTAACGCCATTATTTTCCTGATTTATTAAATAAATTTGCTTGTTGTTTTTTTGAAAAGATTCAATAATACTTCGACTAGAATCTGTTGAGCCATCATTTATAAAAATAAATTCGCAATCTGTAAATGTTTGACACAATAAAAAATCAATGCAAATAGCAAGGTATTTTTCTGAATCAAAAACAGGAATAATTACTGAAATTGCTACCATCTATTAAGGAAAACAACATAAAGAATTTGGCTCTAATGTTAGTTTTATTTTTACTTTAAATTTTAGTTGTATTGTTTATTATAATATTTCTGATAATCACCAGATGTAACATTGTTAAGCCATTTTTCGTTATCTAAATACCAATCTATAGTGCGTGATAAACCTTGCTCGAATGTTACTGATGGTTTCCAACCTAACTCTGAGTTTATTTTTGAA
>JANXVF010000057.1 GCA_025351785.1 Flavobacterium sp. | reverse complement strand
CCTATTTCTTCTAAAGTCATAGGGTGTTGATCGCCTAAACCAAAATACAAACGAACTACGTCTGCTTCACGAGGTGTTAATGTTTCTAACGAACGTTCAATTTCTGTTCTCAACGATTCTTGAATAAGCTCTCTATCAGGGTTTGGCGATTCACCAGAACGTAAAACGTCATAAAGGTTAGAATCTTCACCTTCAACAAGTGGTGCATCCATTGATAAATGACGTCCAGAGTTTTTCATTGACTCTTTTACATCATTTACTGTCATATCGAGTTCTTTGGCAATTTCTTCAGCAGAAGGTGGTCTTTCGTTAGATTGCTCTAACAAAGCATACATTTTGTTGATTTTATTGATAGAACCAATTTTATTTAATGGCAAACGAACGATACGTGATTGTTCTGCAAGTGCTTGAAGAATCGACTGACGAATCCACCAAACAGCATAAGAAATAAATTTGAATCCACGAGTTTCATCAAAACGTTGAGCCGCTTTAATCAAACCTAGATTTCCTTCATTAATTAAATCGGGAAGTGTAAGACCTTGATTTTGATATTGTTTTGCAACCGAAACCACGAAACGTAAATTAGCTTTCGTCAATTTCTCTAACGCTTTTTGGTCACCAGCTTTAATTTTTTGAGCTAATTCTACTTCTTCATCAGCAGTAATTAAATCTACTTTTCCAATTTCTTGTAGGTATTTGTCTAAAGAAGCAGTTTCACGATTAGTTACCTGCTTGGTGATTTTGAGCTGTCTCATGTATATTTCTTCTTTAAATTTAAGTATTCATTTTATTATACGTAATTGGTTGGAAAAAAGTTACAAAATAGGTTGAAAAATTATTTTTTCAACTTTTTCAAAAATTAAATTTCTTTACAAAGTTAATATCTAAATATAAAAACGAATCAGCTATCAAAATTAAAATCATCCCAATTAATAGGATCTTTATAATCATCATCACTTGGTTTAATAGCACCTAGTGGATTGAATAATTCCCATTCATCCCAAATGTAATCTGATTTGTCAAAGCTTAATATCCAATCTATAAATAGTAATCTAAATTCTTCAATTTCTTTACGAATTAGTGCAACATAATCATTTAGAATAAAACCATCATGATAGCGTAGTACACCAACAAAAATATATAAATCCATGGCACATTGCCTAATAATTGCTGCGTTTTGCATTTTTATACTATACAATCCAACGCCACTTGCACCAGCCAGTTTTGAACAAATCATCATACTGTCGCTCATCATTAAACCAGCTTGTGATTGAAGCAAAATATCATCTTCGGGAATGGCTTTTATTAAAGCTTCTACTTGTTTAAAAATTATATCGGCTTTTGTTATTATTGATAATTTATGTTCTTTATTTCTTGCCATATTTTAGGTTTTAAGATTATCAAATTTAATTGTTTTCAAAAGTTTCAATGTAATTTAATTAAGATAAAGAGAAAAATATAAATTCTGACATAAATAAAAGTGTTAAATTTTTTTCTGTAATTTTTTATTGAACTACTTCAATATAAAAAGTGTGGCACAAGAAAACTGATTCATTTGTACATTTAGCGCAGTTGCATATTTAGTAAATCAAGTGCAAAAAAGAGGTGATGTAACTTTTGTTACAAATTGTAAAAATTGCACATTGATAAAACAGTCAAAAAAAAACAATTGTTAGCTGCATTGTTATTTTGAGTTTATTTTAAAAACCCATTTGCTCTAATTTCTTTATGAATGGCAGTAATGTTTTCAGGAATTTCAAATTGCAATAACCAGTTAACATCCAATCCGTTATTTATTGCGTGACGCATTAAAACTTCATTTTCGCCAATAAGATTGCCTAGTTTTATTACTTGTTTTTTGAATTCTAAATGCAAATTTCTGTGTTGAGCGTTTAGTAAAAGTAGAATTTTAAAAGCACGTGCAATAATGTAGATACAAGTTGTGTAAGAATCTTGTGGTTTTGAGTTTAAAATATATAATTTAAGGTGTTGTATAGATTCTGTAAGCATTTGAATATTTAAACTTATTTCACCAATTTTGTCTTTAGTTATAGAAACATGATTATTTATTTTTCCACTTGCAAATCTCATGTCCATCAAAAAAACACCTATTAAATAATATCTTTCTATAGAACTCTTCAAATACTGTGTTAATTCATTTTTAATATAAGCTCTTTTTTGTTCTACTGTATCGGTTTCAACCAATTGAAATTGTTGTTGATTAGCTAAAACTAAATCTTTTTTTAATAGTCTTAAAATTAATTTGTCTTTTTCTTCGCCAGGTAAATTTTGAAGTGCTTTTTTAAATTCTTTATCAAACATAATGGTGCGTTTTAATTTGGTTTGTAAAGATATAAAAAACCCATCTAAGCTAAATTAATTGGGATTAACTAACCAATAAATAACTATTTTTTTAAAAAAGTAAATCAACCTGATTGTTTAATCGTTGGATGTAATAGTCTATTTTTCTGTTGGCACGATTAAAAAATAAATTTTGTTCTTTTATTCCTGATTGATTCAGTGATTTTGAATTTAGAATTTGCTGATTAAAAAACTCGTGTACATTTTGACAACTTTCTTTATTATCTGTAATAAAATAACCCAATAAGGTATAAGGAATAAACATGGTGAGTTTGTCGTAGGTTTCAATTAACATATTATTATTAAGCAAAATTAACTCGTTATAATAAATAGAAAAATTAGAATTTAACTTGTTAGATTTTTCTTTTATCAAATTTAAAATCCGTTTTAAATCTAAACACAAGGAAGTGGCATTTTTAAAATTTAGCAATCCTGATTCATAAAAATATAATATTTGTTGCAAACTACTGTTAATTGTTGTGTCGTTCCAAACTTCTTTTACAGTAACTTTTTCATATATTTTTTTCAGTTTTTGGGTATGCTCCATAAACGATTCGTCGATAACAAAATTCTCAAAAGCTATATCAGACTGGTTTGTATTTAATAATGTTAACCAAACATATGCTTTGAATTTTGAAATTATTGTTCCATCCATGAAGTAAAAAAGCGGAATATCCTTTGCCGAATAATATAAGGTTACATTTTTATTATTTACTAATTGTTCAATTTTTTCGGCTGATTTTTTAAAATATAAAAGCATGTCTTTTAACGATCTGATTTCAATAGTTTTCTCAACAATAACTTTATCATTTTTTAAAAATAATTTGTCTAATGATATGTTGAAATAATTTGCCAATTGTAATGTTTCATCTATAGAAAATTTGCTTTTACCCGAAACTCTTCTATGTGCGGCATGATAACTAATATTGAGTATTGCCGAAATTTCATCATTTAATGAAGTTGATGTCAACTTTCTAATTTCTTTTAAAAGTAATTCTTGATTAGTCATAATTTGCGATAATCACAAATGTATAATATTTATTTATTATTTATCACTATTTTAATTGTAAAATACACAATAATTTTGACCTACAATTTTAAAACTATTTGATATGAAAACAAAATTAATATTGCTTTTAATGTTAGTAACCTTAAAAGGATTTTCGCAAAACATGATTATAAAAGATTCATTGAGAACAAGAGTTTTTAGTTTTTCTCCAATGTCATTTAAATTAGGAAGGGTAAATGGATTTGTTATTGGTGTTGGGCATTATAATGGTCCGAGATTAAAAAAGCAAAAAATAAACGGATTTAATTTAGAAGCAAGTCCGATTTCATTAGCTTTAATCAGTTTTGGAATAAATATTCCGTTTGAAGGATTAGTAGTCGGATTAAATGACAACACATTACAAAAAACTTCGATTACAGATTCTAATGACCCAACAATTCTTGTGATTAACGGTTTAAATTTTAGTTCAGGTGGATTTATGAGTGGTGCTGAAGTAAATGGAGTAAATATTTCAGTACTTACCCACATTAATAAAATGAATGGATTATCGATAAATGGAAGTGTAATAGGAACAAATGAATTTAATGGTGTTTGTATTTCCGCAATAGCGAATGTTTCAAACTATGGAAATGGACTTCAGATTGCTATTTCAAATGTTTCAAGACATCATAATGGTGTTCAAATTGGACTGTTTAATTATTCAAAAAAATTAAGAGGTTTTCAATTTGGACTTTGGAATACAAATGATAAACGAAAATTACCATTTATAAATTGGCAATTTAAAAATTAATAAAATGAAAAAGAAAACCCCACAGCTCTTAATACTTTTTAGATTATTATTAGGACCAACAATGATATTTTTAACATACAAGTTTGATGATGCTATAAGATCAGAACTTTTAGTTTTACTTTTTCTAGGATTGTTATCCGATATTTTCGACGGAATTATTGCTCGAAATTTGAATATTTCTACTGAAAAACTTAGACGAATGGACAGCCAAACCGATTTGATTTTCTGGCTTTGCGTTGGTTGGTGTTCTTGGATTTTAAACCCCGAAATAATAATAAATAACAAATATTCTATAATTCTGATTTTTATTATGGAAGCTTTAACTTATGTTTTTAGTTTTGCAAAATTTGGAAATGAAACTTGTACTCACGCTTTGTTATCTAAATTATGGGGAATTACTTTGCTAATCGCTTTTGTTTCGATAATTGGTTTTGGCTATGGTGGAATTTCTTTGTTTGTGGGAATATTTTTTGGAATTATCGGACATCTAGATGTTTATTTAATTATTTATTTTCTACCAAAATGGACACATGATGTACCTAGCTGTTATCACGCTTATTTAATCAAAAAAGGAATTCCTTTCACAAAAAACATATGGTTTAACTGATAAGAAAAAAAACCCAATTCAACTAAATGAATTGGGACTTTCCTTAAACCCTGTCAGAGTTTTAAACTCTTACAGGGTTATATTATCCTAAAAAAAATTTATTATTCCGATTTAGGAGTAATTTTATTTCCTTCTCTTGGAGCTTGATTTTCGTCACTTGGAGCACGATTTTCTTCACGAGCTGGTCTTGCAATTAATGCCTTTCTAGAAACTTTTTCTTTTCTAGTTTTAGGATCAACTCCTAAATATTTCACCATGAATACATCACCCATATTTACAACATCAGTAACATTTTCTGTTCGTTCCCAAGCCAATTCAGATACATGTAATAAAACTTCGTTTCCTGGAGCATCTATATATTCAACAACCGCACCAAAATCTAGCATCTTAATTACTTTCACTTCATAACTTTCACCCATTGCTGGTTTGAATATGATAGAATCAATTTTAGCCAATACAGCCGCAATTCCGTCTGGATTAGTTCCAAGAATTTCTACAACACCCTGCTCATCAACTTCGTTAATAACGATAGTACAACCAGTAGCTTTCTGCAATTCTTGAATTACTTTTCCACCAGGTCCAATCAAAGCACCGATAAATGCCCCTGGAATAGTTCTTTTAATAATTTTTGGAGCATATTTTTTAACGTCAGCTCTTGGTGTTGCTAAAGTTTCGGTAAGTTTACCTAAAATGTGCAAACGTCCATCACGAGCTTGAGCAAGTGCAGCTTCCATAATTTCATATTTCAACCCGTCAATTTTAATATCCATCTGGCAAGCTGTAATTCCGTCTGCCGTTCCAGTTACTTTAAAATCCATATCTCCCAAATGATCTTCATCACCAAGAATATCAGATAATACAGCATAACGATCACCTTCAGAAATCAATCCCATGGCAATACCAGATACTGGTTTTATCATTTGAATTCCAGCATCCATCAATGCTAAAGTTCCTGCACATACAGTAGCCATTGATGATGATCCGTTAGATTCTAACACCTCAGATACAATTCTTATGGTATAAGGGCAATCTAGCGGTATCATGTTTTTTAAAGCACGTTGTGCCAAGTTACCGTGTCCTACTTCACGTCTCGAAGTCCCTCTCAAAGGTTTTGCTTCTCCTGTAGAAAATGGCGGAAAATTATAATGCAAATAGAATTTCTCCTCTCCTTGTTCTGATGGAGAATCTATTTGGTTTGCTTCTCTTGATGTTCCTAATGTTGCAGTTGCCAGTGCTTGAGTTTCTCCTCTAGTAAATAATGCAGAACCGTGAACTCGTGGTAAATAATCTACTTCACACCAAATAGGTCTAATTTCAGATGTTTTTCTGCCATCAAGTCTAGAACCTAATGATAAAATCACCTCTCTAACGGCTTCTTTATTAGTTTTCGAGAAATATTTAGATACTAAATCTCCGTTTTCAGCCAATTCTTCATCGGTAAATGCCGCTTTAACCTCTGCTTTAACTTCTGCAAATAAAGCAGTTCTTTCTTTTTTACCTGTACCTTCTTTGGCTATCGCAAAACATTTATCATAAGCAAGCGAACGTACTTTTGCAAAAATTGTATCATCCGATTTTTCTTCATCATAAGTACGAACTTCTTTTTTACCAAAAGCAGTCTGAAGTCGTTCTTGTGCTTCAATTTGAGTTTTTATATGTCCGTGAGCAAATTTTATTGCTTCAACCATATCGGCTTCAGATATCTCTTTCATTTCGCCTTCTACCATTGCAATAGAATCTTTTGAAGCTCCAATCATCATATCTATGTCGGATAATTCTAATTGTGTTCGCGATGGATTAATTACAAATTTTCCATCTATTCGAGCTACACGAGCTTCAGAAATTAATGTTGAAAAGGGTAAATCTGATAGTGCTAATGCAGCCGAAGCTGCTAATCCAGCTAATGCATCTGGCATAACTTCTTCATCATGGCTCATCAACTGAATCATAACTTGAGTCTCTGCATGATAATCATTAGGAAAAAGCGGACGCAAAACTCGGTCTACTAATCGCATTGTCAAAACCTCGCTATCACTTGGACGCGCTTCTCTTTTAAAGAAACCACCAGGAAAACGACCTGCCGCTGCAAATTTTTCACGATAATCAACCGTTAAAGGTAAAAAATCTACATTTGGGTTTGCCGTTCTTGCAGAAACTACGGTTCCTAACAACATGGTATCACCCATTCTAACTACTACCGAACCATCAGCTTGTTTAGCCAATCTTCCTGTTTCGATTGTGATGCTTCTGCCATCACCTAAATCGATTGTTTCCTTAAATAACTTTGGAATCATAATTTTTTTATTGATTTACATTGATTTTAGTCTGCCTGTCGGCTGACACGTGTTGTTGTGTTGTTGGTGGCGTAGTTACTGCCTAAAATCCAATGAAAAAACAAACTTTTTTTATTAAGCGTATTATTATTATAAAAAAAAGAGGCACATGAGCACCTCTTTTTAAATGAATTATTTTCTAATCCCTAATTCTTTTATAAGCTCACGATATTTAACAACATCTTTCTTTTTTAAGTAATCTAGGAGGCTTCTTCTTTTTCCTACCAAAAGTACTAGTGAACGTTCAGTATTAAAATCGTGACGATTTTTTTTAAGGTGTTCAGTTAAATGTGAGATTCTAAATGTAAACAATGCTACTTGACCTTCTGTCGAACCTGTGTTTTCAGCTTTTCCGCCATGTTGAGCAAAAATCTCTGCTTTTTTTTCTTTACTAAGATACATTCCAATATTATTTTAAATGATTATTATGTATGAATCAAGATTATCTCAATTCGAGTGCAAAGATAAAAATAATTACGACTTATAAATTATGAATTTTGAATTATTTCAAAAAAGTTTAGCCACTTCTTGGTTTACAAATTCTAAAAAACGTTCGTCAGCCTCAGTAAACGGATTTATAACATGGCTATCAATATCAATTTGTCCTATATTAATTCCGTTTACAAACAGAGGTATTACTATTTCAGATTTTACTGTAAAGCTACATGCAATATAATTATCTTGAGCCTTAACATCTGGCACTACAAAATTCGAATTAGACTCGGCAACTTGTCCACAAATTCCTTTACCAAAAGGGATGACGGTGTGATCTGTTTCTGCTCCTACATATGGACCTAGATGTAATGTTTTTGTTTCCTGATTTGCAAAATAAAATCCAACCCAATTGTAATAAGATATTGATTCAGACAGAAATTGACAAAGTGTCTTTAATTTTTCATCTCTTGATAAATTTTCTAGTGATAAAATGACGGTAACTTGTGGTTTTAATGTGTCGAAATTCATGATATATAATTTTTATGCAAAAGTAAATATAGACAATAGGAACTTTTATATAAATTTGTTAAAAATTAGAATTTGAAAAAATATTTATTAGATTACAAACCCTTTTTACTTTTTTTAGCTAAGTTTTTTGTTGCCTATTTAGTTTTAACATTCGCTTATCAAAGTTATTTGTCAAATTTTGACGCAAAAAAAAACGAAGTTGATGGTTTTACTAAAATAGTTGCTATTCATACGGTTCATGTTTTAACGATTATTGACAAAAATTCTTTTACAATGAAAAATATAAAAGAGCCTAGCATTAATCTTTTTTTTCATAACAAATGGGTAGCCCGAATTATTGAAGGTTGCAATGCGTTGAGTGTAATTATTTTATTTGTTAGTTTTGTTTTTGCTTTCAAAGGAAAATTTTTCAAAACAATTTTATTTATACTCGCCGGAGGTTTAACAATCTATTTTTTTAATATTATCCGCATTGCTTTATTATCAATCGCTGTATTTTATTATCCTAAAACTCAAGATTTTTTGCACAATATATTTTTTCCATTATTTATTTATGGCGTTGTATTTTTATTGTGGATATTTTGGGTTAATAAATTTTCATTTTATGCTAAACTATCTAATAAAAAATAAATTTCGGTTTGTGTTAGGAGCTTTCTTGATTTTGCTATTAATAGCTATCAGAGCTTTTGAAAAAAAATTATTTTATGATCCATTTATAGAATATTTTAAAACTGATTATACCAATATGCCTTTCCCAAAAATCAATTTAATCAAGCTTTATATAAGTTTAGCTTTTCGTTTTTATTTAAATTCGATGTTGTCATTGGCGTTACTTTTTATTATTTTCAAAGACACAAAAATTGTAAAATTTGCAATTTTTTTATATATAATTTTTGGATCTATTTTGTTGATTAGTTTTGTTTTTACACTACATTTTTTTGGCGAACAGCACAAAATGACACTATTTTATATCAGACGATTTATAATGCAACCCTTATTTTTAATGTTATTTATTCCCGCCTTTTTTTATCAAAAAAAAATGAGGCAAGATTTATAAAAAAGGTTCTGTCAATTTATTCTTAAAAGAAAAAAGAACCAATCCTACTTTTGATTTTATGTTGTATTTTTCAAAAAGTGTGGTTCTATAATTGTCTATTGATTTTACAGAAACACCTGTTAGTTCAGCCATTTGGTCATAGGTATATTCGTTTTCGTTACATACCAATTTCAGGAACTCTAGTTCTCTTGATGTTAAAATAATTTGATTTAGATTTTTTTCGGTAGGTGTATAGTTTTTTATTCTTTTTAGTATTTCAGATACATTGTTGTATCCAATTTTTACTATGTTTTCGATAGCAAATTTTAGATCGTGGGCTGAACAATTTTTGTGTAAAAAACCTCTTGCTCCAAAAGTGTAGGCATCATTAATTATCTTTTCGTCAAAATGTTGTGTGAGTAACAAAACACGATATTCTTCTTCTCTTTCTTCAAGCTGTTTTAAAATTTCAATTCCTGTCATGTTTGGCATCGAATAATCTAATATGTACACATCGGGTTTTTCTTCTAGCGGAAGTGCATTTAAAAAAGCAACACCGTTTTCGAATTCAGAAATAACCGTAAAAGAGCCAAGTTTTTCTAATAAATCTTTCAATCCTTGACGCACAATAGCGTGGTCGTCGATAATACAAACTTTTATTTTATCCATTATGATTTCTGTTTTCTGTTAAAATAAATGTTGTACCATTATTTTTTTGTGATTTTAAGTCGATGGAATAACCTATTATTTCAGCTCGTTTGTACAAGTTTGTTAACCCAAGCGATTGTTTTTTTATTGCATTTTCAACGTTAAAACCTATGCCGTTATCAGAAATTTTCATATTGAATATTGGATAAAAGTCAATTGCTATTTCAATTTTTGATGCTTTTGAATGTTTAATACAATTGGATATCGACTCTTGAAAAATTCTAAAAATAATTATTTTTTCAGTTTCTGAAAAATGTTTTTCCGATTCAAAATATTCAAAATCTACATTTATATTTTTGTATTTTTTAATTCGTTCAATTTCGTTTTGAATTGCTTTTATCAAATCGTTTTGAATTATCAAATGATTATTCATAGCATGACTCATGTCTCTGATTGATTGCGACATGTTGAAAATAGCACCTGATAATATATTTAAATCATCTTGTTGATCATGATTGTCGAGTTTTATTTTTTCTAATTCAAAATTTATAAATGTGATTTGTTGCCCAATATCGTCGTGTAAATCTTGTGATATATTTTCTAAAACTTGCTCTTGAGTTTCAATTATAGATTGGTTTAGTGTTTTTTGAAATTCAATTTCTTTGTTTTTGTGTTCTTTAATTTTTTTGATGTAGAGTTTGATTATTACTGCACAAAATATAATTATTAAACTTATAAAAAGTAGGCTGATGATGATTCCAAAAGCGATGTTAGTTAGCATTTTTTAATTTGTATTCTTTGTAAATATAAAGGTTGATAAGGAAATAGTAGATAATGTTTACGAAATAACAAATTACAGTGTAAAAATCTATTTGATTGTAAACTTTAAAAAAACGCAAGGTTGAATTTCTAAATCCAAAAATAAAAGTAAATCCTATAAAAAATAGAATAGGAGCAATAATTAGTATAAAATTGTTAGAGCTAAATAATACTAACTCCTCATTTTTGAGTTTTTTGGAACATTCAATTAAAAATATCAATATATAAAGTAATGAACCAAATATAAATGTTAGATAATTTAAATTTAATTTTTCAATAAAAATTAAATTTATTAAACAGAATAATAAGAAAATTGAAAGTATATTTTTTTTTTGTTTTGAGATTTTAAAAACATTACAAATTATACCTAGCCAAAAATAGAAATGCAAAATAAACCCAACAGAATATAGAAGATTGATGTTTTTTTTATGATTTAAAAAAAATACACAAATTAATTCTAAACAAAAAGAAAACATTAATGTTAAAAATAATTCTAATGCGTTTGTTCTCTTTTTGTTTAAAAATAGCAATCCCATTATAAAAGTAATGGTTACTAAAACTGATATAGGATTTATGAAATTCATTTAATTGGGACTAAAGATTTTTTATTTTTAGTTTTTTTTCAATCAAATTTTCAATTAACTTTTTACCATTAAATTCAAATAGTAATTCATTTCCTATATGAAAAGGATTACCTTTACTATTTCCATAACTTAAAGGATTATTATGTCTAAATTTAAGTGGTGGATTTTGAGAAAAATCATAATATTTTTTATTTGTACCATCTACTCTTATACCTAGTGCTTTTTTACCTAAAATATTTATAAACTCAACAAAATTAAAAATTGTATTGTCATTTATGCCTGTATTTAAAGCTATACAACAAAATAAAGGTGAAGAAAAGCAATATTTATTATTATCATATTTACCTTTTGTGGATTTTAAAAGTATACCATTTGCATCAAAACTTAAAATATTGTAATTGTCAATTACATTCAATGATTTTTTATATTTCTTTTCATTAAAATCAAAATCGTAGTTGTTTTCTAAAATTATTTTAGTAATTGAATTATTAGGATTAATATTAATATCAATTTTATTTTTAGATGCGTTGTCATCTACTTCATGCAAAAGTTCTATTGTGTTTTTAGACAAATCAAAATCTATATAAATACCATAATCATCAAGAAAATTTGAGTGGTTTGTTGAATGATATAGTTTTTCTACATCGATAAAAATATTATTTTGATTTGAGGAATCAATAATATCTGAATTATCAATAATCCATTTATTTGTATCGATGCGATCGTTAGTCATATCGTTAATTGTTAAAGCTATTAAGTATGCCATAATTATAAATTTTTAAATTAATTTCTGCAAATTTTAATAATTAGCGAATAATAGAATTAGGGTTTTCCCTAATTGATATTAGTTTTTTTCCTAATGAATTAAATTTTAGCCAAAATAGTTAAAAATTTAGATTAATTCACAAAAAATGTGAATTAGTAATCATTTAGTAATATCACTTAACATAATTAGTGTTTTTCCTAATTCTAGGTTTTGATTAATTAATAGGTTTGATGCGAACTTTAAATCAAACTATTATGAAAACAAAACCATCATTTATTGTAATGCTTTTAATAAGCATTTCATCTTTTGGACAAACAAATCAAAATCCTAGAACTATTTCATCACTCGAACAATTCTTGGCGTACTTGCCTGTGATTTTGTTTGCATTTATTTTAATAATTCTGTTTTGGAAACTTAACAAAGAAAGTTACAAAATTGGAGATGCATTAAAAGAAAACACCACTATTGAAGTTTCTGAAGACAATCCTGCACTTGCTGAAAAACCCAAACCAGCATCAACAGGAGAAAATGATACTACACCAAAACCGGCTCAATTGGCTACACCGCCACCGTTTGTGCCAAAAACCATTCAACCCAAAAGCACCAGTAGATTAATTGCCTTTATATCGGGACTAGTTTCTGTTGGTATTGCAGCAAGTTTATGCTCGTTTTTGATGTATAATTATTTTAATGGTGATAAAAATGTGGATTTATCCCAGTTAACCAATGTTCTTTTATCGTTAGGAATTGGTGTGATACCTTATGCTGTCAACAAAATTTCGACTGCAAAATAATTATTAAAGGAGGTAAGCCGAAAATCCTGTAAAGAGTAGGTGAATTTTAAAATTATAAATTATGAAACCAGAATTATTAAACCAATATGATTTAAAAAACAACGACTTGTTTTCTAACTTACAAGGAAACATTCTTAAAGGGCATGGTAGAAATTATACAACTAATATATTCATCAAGTTTGATGAAGTAAGAAAAGAAAAAGTTATAGAATGGATAAAAAAATTCGCGACTGAAAAAATCACAAGTTGTAAAAAACAACTGCAAGAAAACGAGCTGTATAAAAGAAATAATGTTTTGGGAGGTGTTTTTTATAGTTTTTTGTTAACCAATTCAGGTTACAAATATTTAGGACTCGAGACAAAATCAAAATTTGAGGAATCCTTTATTCATGGTATGGGAAATGCTGGATTAAATGACCCAATAAAAGTAAAGTGGGAAGTTGGTTTTCAAGCAGAGTTACATGCAATGATTTTGATAGGAGATGATAATCAGGAAAAATTAGCAGTGGCAACCATAGAAATTGTTACACAACTCGACTTGCTGGGTGTAATAACAACAATAGAATATGGTAATGTTATTAGAAACGAAAATAAAGACGGAATCGAGCATTTTGGTTATGTAGATGGAATAAGTCAGCCATTGTTTTTTGAGGATGAACTAGAAAAATATATTCGGCAAAATGGAGCTGTAAATAAATTTGACCCATCAGCATCTAAAGATTTAGTATTAGTAAATGACCCATTGATAAATGTTAAAGATGCCTATGGAAGTTATTTTGTGTTTAGAAAATTAGAGCAAAATGTAAGAAAATTTAAAAGAGACGAGCAAAAACTTGCTGATCAATTAAACCTTGAGGGCGAAGATAGTGAACGAGCTGGAGCAATGATAATAGGACGATTTGAAGACGGAACACCAGTTCAAGTTAGTGATGATGCAGGAATGATTGGTAGTGGTGTATTCAATAATTTTAATTATGGTGATGGTACTGACAAAGTAGGAAACGATTCTAAATGTCCATACCACGCACACATTAGAAAATCAAATCCAAGAGCAGATGTTAATGATGAAACTAAACACAGAGAGCGAATTATGGCGCGAAGAGGAATTCCTTATGGTCCTCAAACTGAATTCAAAGATTTAGAAAAAGACTTCCATTTGTTGCCCGAGGATAGAGTTGGATTATTATTCATGAGCTTTCAAAAAAGTATCTCATCACAATTTGAAACTATTCAAAAGGACTGGGTAAACAACGCTGATTTTCCAAAACTAAATAGTGGCATTGACCCAGTTATAGGACAAGATGGAGCAATTAATGAAAGCGAAGGAAAATTTCCAGGTTCAACCAAATCGATAACTTTTGAATCATCAGTAACTATGAAAGGTGGCGAGTATTTTTTTGCCCCTAGTATCCCTTTTTTAAAGACTTTAAAATTTTTAAAACCAATAAAACCAATAAAACCAATAAAACCAATAAAACCATCAAACTAATGAAAAATTCAATTTTAATACTAAGTATTGTTCTATTTAGTTCTCACGCTTTTTCGCAAGAAAGAACAATTGATTGGCAAGATTTTACTAATATTAATTTAAATAAAACATTATTAAAACCAGTAAAAAATAGAAATTTTGCAGGTTTTAAAATAATAAACATTAATAAATTTCTTTTTAAAGTAGAGATAACTGGTAAAGGATTTAATTTAGAAACTCCTATTCCAACTGAATTACAAACCCTGTTTAGACTAACTCCAGATGAAAAATCAGCTATTACGGATAATAAGAAATCAACAAAAGCCGCAGAAGATATTAAGAAAGAAAATGAAGTAATGGCTGATATTAAAAAAGGAATAGAAGCAAAACCACAAATTGGAGAAAATGCAGCTTCGGTAAATGAAATATCGTTAGTATCTATAATTTCAGAGTTAAATATTAAATGTGAAGAATACTACCAAAAAGCAGCCGAATTATCTGGTAAACTTTTAGATTTAAAAATTTTAAAAGTAGAATTAATAGACATTGCACAAATGGATGCTAAAAGTGATGTAATAAAAAAGAAAATACAAGTTAGTAATCCAATACCATCGCCAGTTTCTACATACAAAGATTTTTTAGTATTATATGCAAATGTAGAATCCCTATATGATGATGCTAAAGATACGGCTACTAATGAAAGCGATAGAAAAAGAATTGAAGACGCTTCAAAAAAAATAGAAAAATCATTTGAAACCTTCAAAGAAGAAAATATTATAGTTCTATTTGACCAGCTTACATTTTTACATAATGAACTTAACAATGAAAATAATTATATAGCGCAAGCTCCACCAATACAAATGACTGGTGATTTTGTAGAATATAAATGTAAAATTACACCCACAAAAACAAATATTTATGGAGCTTACAAAAGTCCACAAGAAATAAGTTTTATAATACCAAATAATAGTGGAGCCAAAGTCGATTTTAGTGTCGGCCCTACTTTGTCGTTAGGAAATAATGCCAAAAATGAATTATATTTTTTAGAAGAAAGTACAACAACAGGAAAATCTTATTTAAGACAACGAGACAACAATAACGCAGGTTTACCTGGGGTAGCTGCAATGATGCACGTTTATGATAGATCAGCTACTGAAACAGCTTTGGGATTATTATTTGGTGTTGGTGCAGGTTTTAAAAGCATAGATAATGTCGATTTAAGTTTCTATTTAGGAGGTAGTCTTATACTGGGTAGAAATCAAAAAGTAATGCTGAACTCAGGAGTTAGTTTGCAAAGAGTTGACAGACTCAAAGAAAAACAATATGCAGTAGGTAAAGAATACACTACTCAAGATTTTAAGCTAGACGATGTGGTAGAAAAAGTATTTAAACCTTCTCTATTTATTTCATTGTCATACAGTCTAGCAAAACGAGTTGATAATTAAAACAGGACAAAGCCGAAAATCCTAAAAAAAGTAGGCACAAAAAATATAACAAATAAAACAATGGCAAGACAAAATCTAATTTCGGCAGCTTTGGATAACGCACTAGCTACAGATGTGTTACAAAAAGTAAACAACAGTAAAGAATTATTACCGTTTTTAATCAACTTATCAAAAGAACAGCGAAAAAAATATCGAAAAATGGGACCTAAAAGTGTTGACTATGTAGCAGACACTCAAACAGGCGCAAAACAATTTCCTAACAGTATGCCAAAAGATTTTCCGATAGATGAGTTTGAAAAAGATGCAACCTTAATAAAACAACTTTTTCCCATTTTAGTAGCTTCACAATCGTTTACAGAAGCATTAAACGATACAATTCTAGCACTTGGATCAGACTGTATGAAAGAAGCAGACGAAGTTTATAATTACTTAAAACTTGCCGCAAAAACCGATGCCAATGCCAAAGCGCTAGTAGAACAAATTGCTCGAAGATTTAAAGGACAAGGAAAAGTAAAACCAGCAACTCCAAAATAGCATTTAACTCAAATATTGGCAATATGCCAACTGGTTTCCTTATTAAGGAAACTGATTGACTACAACAAGTGAACTAGTTTCTACATACAGCAAATTAGTTCACTAAAATATCAAACCAAAAGCGTTAGCAAGAGAATCAGTTCTCTTTTAAACAGAACTGGTTTACTCTTAAAACAGAACCAGAAGGATTATTTATAGATATACTTTTCTTTTTTAGAGTTCAAGTTACAAAATGAATAGAAGTTAAATAAATAAAAATTTTAGCATAAAAAGACAGGAAAACCAACGCCTGAGACAAGTAGGTACAAAAACAAAAAAAAATTATGTCAGTTAAAGTAAATTTTAGAGTAGTAGGGTTGTATTGTTCTCTACCAAATATTACACTACACGGTGTAACTTCACAATCAACAATAAAAGAAATAATGGATGCTATTAAAGCTCATGATCCTAGTTTTGATTATGGACACGTAGTTTCTAACAATAATAAAATAATTGTTGACCATATTTCTTATAATTTTCTAAACGGGCAGTCTGACAAACCTTATAACAGCTCTCCTGTAATTGAAAACGGTTCTAGAGTATTGAATAATCAACTGCATAATTCACCAGTTTCTATTTGGCAGTACTATCGCTCAATAACGGGTACAATTAATGGTGCTAGATGTGAACTTAAACTTTTTTCTGTAAGTCAACCGTCGTTTTCTATAACAAAATTAGATGATAACGATAATTCTCTTGGAACGATTCCAGAAGGTTTTGTGATTGAGTCATACAACCTTACTTGGAGACTTGTAAAAATAGAAATGCATCCTAATCAATTGAAAAATTTACAAACTAAAGCACAAAAAAATACTATTTATTAATAATCATTTTGAAATTTGTAAATGTTGAGGGCATTATAAATCGTAACAAAAATGATGGTTTATATAAAAAAAAACAGGAATACTAATGCGTAAAACAAGTTGGTGCAACCTATAAATCAAACATTCAAATTGACATTTCAAGTCTTTCAAATGGAGTTTATATCATTACTGCAAAAACTGAAAAAGAATGCATTAAAAGTAAATTTATAAAACAATAAGTAAGTAGTTTTTTGAGCGCTTTCGACCTAAAAAATTGAAAGCGTTTTTTTTATTTGCTCCATTTCAATTTAAAAAGTTTCAATAGTTCTCTCTTACAGAAACAATTAACATTTTATAATGAATATATTTTATAACTTTACTTAATAAAAATTGAAAAAAAAACTATGAAAACAATTAAATTAATTCCTGTATTACTTCTTTTCGTTTTAGCCTCCTGTAGTTCAGTGAGAGTAAATGCCGATTATGATAAAAATGTCGATTTTAGTAATTTCAAAACGTATGCTTATCACAAAAATGGTATTGATAAAGTCGAAATTTCCGATCTCGATAAACGTAGAATTTTGAAAGCTATCGATGCTGAAATGTTATCAAAAGGATTCACAAAGAGTGAAACGCCCGACTTGGTAGTAAATATTTTTACTAAAGAAAGAGAGCAAGTAGACGTAAATCGGTTTAATGCTGGTTTTGGATTTGGATGGGGATTTGGTTGGAGTCCATTTTTTTATGGAGGCAATACCAGTGTGTATCGTTACACAGAAGGAACTTTGTATATAGATTTAATCGATGCCAAGAAAAAAGAATTGATTTGGCAAGGCGAAGGCGAAGGCCTTTTGACTCAAAACACCGATAAAAAAGATGAGGTTATAAACGAATTTGTAACTAAAATTTTAGCTCAATACCCACCAGCAACAAAAAATAAATAAGTTTAAAGTATACGCTTACATAATTAATTAAATGTTCTAAAAATAAGATGCCCCAAAAGCTAGATACTATTTGGGGCATTTTTATAAGCTATAACGTTCAAAATTGTATGTATTAAATTTGATAGAAAAAATATTATTGTAATAGATACATTTCAAAATTATGTTTAAAAAATAGAATTATTATGTTTTGGGCTTTGCGATGTTGCGAACTTCGTAACTGATTATTTTTTATTAAGATAAAATTTCTTGAGGAAAATATATGTTAATTTACCACAAAAAATATGCAATTGCGAGAAACCGCTGTTGGCAGAAGTATTTATTTTTCTGTTCTAATTATTTCAATTGCTTTTTCTAATACTTCATCTTTTCCTTCTTGAATACCTTTTATTGTAGGAAGTATTTCTATATCTACTTTAACTCCTTTTCTTTGCGTAATTGTCCCGTCTAGATAATATATTCCAGTACCTGACATTAATGATTTATATCCACCAATAAATTCTATATAACTTACATCCCCATCTGCACCAGCAGTTTGACTACCAACTGTTATTACATTATTTGCTGTTTGTAAACACATTACAGAATATTCAGCTCTACTTTGAGTTTCCTCATTTACGAGTATAACAACTTTGCCTTTAAAATATTCTTTATTATTTTTTCCAGCAGTAGCATATTCTTTCCATATAAATTTTCCAGGATATTTTAAATCTGGAATATTTGTTTTAGCAAAAGATTTTTTTTCTGAATTTAAATAGTTTGCAATAGAATACGGTATAAAATTAGGATAGTTTCTAATATCTATAATTATAGCTTTAGTGTTTTTTAATTTTTTCATTGTTTCGTCAACATCTTTGATTTCTAAAGCTTCCATATTAATATATCCAATATTATTTTCTAATATTCTATATTTTTCATTTTTAATATTTTTTCTAAAAATCAAATCAAAAGGGTATCGATGAATTATTTTATCATAAAATTTACCATTGCGATTCACAGAAATGGATACAGTATCTACATTTCCATTGGCAATAGTATAGTATGTATCTCTTAATTTGCTATTAAGATTTGAACCAGCAATATATTTTGATTTTTCATTAAGAATATCCTTTATGGTTTTTTCATTAACTTTTTCAATGATGTCTCCTATTCTCAAATCATTAATTTTTGATAATGAATCGTTCCAAGAACCAGTTACGATTACTTTATTATCCATTATTTTCATTTTTGCAGGAATAAACTTGGAACCAAAATATTCTGTTGTAAATTTTGTTTTAAAAATACCATGACTATCATCTAATTTTACAACTGCTTCAAGCATAGCTAAATGGTATTCAGTTGGGTTTTTAGCATTTATAAATTTCGAAATCATTTCATTTAAAACTTCATTCCAGTTTTGATCTGTTAGATATTTATATGGATAAAAATACTCTACTGTATTCCAAAACTTAAATAAGCTTAATAATCGATAATTTTCATTTGGGAATTCAAAATGATCATATTTAGGTTCATTTTGAATTTCTATATTCCCAATATTAGTAGATGTAACATAATAGCTATTGCCTTGAAATCTATTGTTTTCAATATGTTTTAGCTTATTAGTAAGTTGAGCTGTAAATATTTCAGTGCTTTGTGTCCAAGAAAGGTCGAAATTTTTCTCAAAATATTTTTTATCGCTTAATTCATTACAAGTTTTACAAACTTCAACAGTTCCTAAACTTTCTATCCAATCCAAATAGAGTTTAGAAAGTTCTTCTTTGTTTGTTGCTTGTTCTATTTTAGGTAAAATTATTAGTAATTGTTCGTCAAAATTAAAACCCCCTTTGGCAACTTTTGGATGATAGTATTTAAGGAATCCCCAAATTTTGCATAAACTCGATAACTTTTCGATTTTTTTTAATTCTTTAGAAAAGCTCAATTGAGATCCAATTAAAATAAATATTAGAATGATTTTTTTCAATGCTTTTAATTTTGCGTTTTTTGAGGAAATATTTCTGCCAACGTCTCGCGCGCTTTGCGATGTTGCGGACGATTGAGCACCGAGCCTTTACAAATATAAACAAATTATTAAGTTAAAAACTTACTTTCAGAAAAATCCCCAAACCCGCAATATCGCAAAACCGCTGTTATATACAGTGCCGTTTAAGTTTTATGCAAACATTTCCAACTGTCCATTATTTATAGGTTTCATTTTGGTTAAAAATTCTTCCCATAAATTTAAGCTTAAGCTTAGGTTATATTTTTCATTTAGTTTATTAAGCTCATAATTTAATTCTTCAAAATCTATTTTTTTCCCCAATTCTAGAAGATTAATTCTCATTAAAACGTCTTTTGTAAAAGTACGTTTTGCATCAGAAAAAGTGATTGATTTTAAAAATTGCATCGCAAGATTTGAATTTAAAAGAATTAAAGAATAAACGGCAAATTCAATTTTATCAAAACCTAATAAATAACAAGTATCGTCAAGCATTACGGGTTTTTCGTCTTGTGGTAATACTAATGTAAAATGGAAAGTTTTGTATAATCCTGAAATTGCTACTTTATATGGCTTAAAAGAATAATCTCCAATTCCAAAAATTGAAAATGATGGTTTATTAATATAGATACTTGATTTTCTCGCGTCAAAACTTGATAAATGGTCAATCAAATATTCATAAGTTTTGGGGAATTCCGATTTTATGTATTTTGTATCTTGTCCAACTTTTTTTTGTGTAACAATTGTGAATTTTCTAGTTTGATTAATGACTGTGTTTTTCAAGTCGGAACTTTTTAGAATTCCGTAAACCAAATCATTTTCAAGTTTAATTTCTTCTTTCAATCCATTAACATAGTGTCCATTTACTTTGTCCAATTCCATAACTGGGGAACAATCGTGTTTCAATCCTTGTCGCCAAACAAACGGACTTTCTCCGTCAATTTCTTTTGTATTACTATATGTATCTATATTGGAAACAAATTTGTTCTCTAACCAACCAAAATTTTGATAATAATTTTGGTTATCATAAAAGTTAAATTCTTTACAATTAAATTCGGAAGCTGAATTTAACTTGCAATAAAACAGAGCTGCTTCGACAGAAACATTAAATTCTTTTTTGCAATCAATACAATGTTTTTCGACCGTCGCAATTTTAAAAATTCTTTTGTTTTGCTCAAAAATTATGTTTTTAATAACAGAATTTTTAACTAACAATAGTAAATTTCCATTGTTGTTTTGGAAAGTTTCGATTAATGACATTGTAATAAATTCTGCAATATCAAAATTTCCTTTTCCAGTCATTGCGTCTAATCCACTATGATTTTTGAAATTATTTTTTCTTGGCAAATTTGTAGAATTTAAACTTCCCAGCATTGAATTTGTTACCCAAGGTGGATTTCCAATTATCAAAATTTCATCTGTAGAAAATTGTTTTGCAATTTTCTTAAAGTCAAAATCAAAAACATTACAATGCAAAATTGAAATTTCGGGTTTGTTACTTTTTGGATTTTCAAGATAAAAATTTACAATATTAAATTTTGTTTCCCAAACGTATGGTTTATAGATTTCAACACCGAAAATAGTTGAAATACTTTTGAAATTTTTTAACGAAGCAATTATAAAATTTCCTTTTCCACAAGTAGGTTCAATTATAATTTTTGGCAAAACGTTTTTCGAAACTAAATGTAAAGTTACCTTATTCGCTAAATCTTCATTTGTCTGAAAATCTCCATATTCGGCTCTATTTGGTTCTTCTAAAATGTTTTTGTTTTCAGATATAGTTTCCTTTAAAGTTTGCAAATTATCAACATTATCAAAAAAATGTGTGATGCCGAAGACATCATACATTTTTTGATTCGCTTTTTTAATAGACGTAATTCCTCTCAAACTTTCGTTTAAAAAGGTTGAAACTAATTGAGTAATATTTGCATCAAATACTCTCATTTATTTTGGTTTATTGTAGCTTATTATTTTTGAAATACCAGGAATATCATCAGATAATGAAACTATTCGTGCATATTGCAATCTCCATTGTAAAGCATTTGAAATCGTCAAATAGCCTTGTTCTGGTGGAGTTTGCAAAATTTGTTGTGCTAATTTTGACAAAGTAATTTCGTCTGCAGGAATGTTTTTGTCTTGCAAATACGCAATAATGTCTTCTTCGTTTGCTTTGTCTTTTACCATTTCTCTCAAACGATAAGTAGTTGTGTAATCGCCAGTTCTTTCTTTTGAAACAAAAGAACAGCTCACAAAATTCAGAATCGCAGTTTTTGATTTTGCATCATCAGTTTTATCATAGACAAAGACCAAAAGATTGTAACCAAGTCCAAAAAACTTTCTGTTTGGTATCTTTAAATGGGCAATAAGATTGAGGCTGTTTTATAGAAGTAACCTTAATATCTGTTAAAATATCTTCGGAAGGTAAATCAACTCCGTTTGCTGAAGAACCGATTTTAACTTCGTAAATATCGTTTAGATGTTTTGAAATTTTTGCTCAATTAAAGTTCCTACAGCTTTTCCATCAGTAACTCCGAAAAGTTCTTTATGTTGGAATTTTGACTGAGAAACACAAAATATTTGTGCTTCTTCTATTAATTTTAGTATCGTTAGTTTTTCTTTTTTCCCCATATTACAAATTTATGATTTTAATGTATTTTAATTTGTTGAAAAGTCGAAATTTTCTATAGGTATACGATTTTTGTAGGCATTGTGCATAACAATACATTACTTCAAAAAAAAACTGCCCTAAAGCAGTTTTTTTTCTGTGACATTAAAATTATTTCGAAGAATAAACCGTCAATTTTGCATTCAATTCTTTATTGCTTTTTAAGGCATTTTGCTGGTCTTTTGATAGTCCAGAAATAAATTTTTCGGTATATTTTGAGAATGCTAATTTCTTCTCATCCTCAGATTTGCAATTTGCTAATGCATCTGATCTCAAGAAAAGCAATGTGGTCAAATCATTTCTAAGAGATTCTGATAAATTTAAACTTGCGGCAGCTTCTTTTGCTAGAGCAAGATTGTATTCTTTTACTCTAACTTCATTATTTTCGTTAACCGATGAGGTTGACGTTATACCAGCATTTTTTGATTTTTCCTGAGCAGAAACTGTAACGCTAAATACAAACGTTAGCGCAATAATTGCAATTATTTTTTTCATATTAAATATTTTTAAATTGATTTATAAAACGAAAATACAATATTTTTTTTAAATATTTTTTATTACTTAATTTTATTTTCCTAAATATTGAACAATTTTAAATTCACCGTCAACAACAATTTTTATCAATCCCTGTTTTGAAATACTTTTGCTTGCTGTATCCCATTTTTTTCCGCTCAAATCGACTTTCAACTTTAAATCTCCAATCGAAATTCCTTCGTTTGCTTTCAAAATCTCGATGATATGTTTTTCATCTGTAGTTAATTCTATTTGTTTTTTCTCTGGACGCATTTGAGGAAAAAACAAGACTTCTTGAATTGACGAATTGTTTGTTAAAAACATAATTAATCGATCCATTCCAATTCCTAATCCAGAAGTTGGTGGCATTCCATATTCGAGAGCTCTTAAAAAATCCTCATCAATAATGCCGTTTGCTTCGTCATCTCCTTTTTCAGCCAAAGTCATTTGAGCTTCAAAACGCTCACGTTGATCAATAGGATCATTTAATTCTGAATAAGCATTTGCAATTTCTTTACCGCAAACTATCAGTTCAAAACGTTCTGTAAGCTCGGGATTATCTCTGTGAACTTTACACAACGGAGACATTTCTATTGGATAATCGGTAATAAAAGTTGGTTGCACAAAGTTTGACTCACATTTTGCGCCAAAAATTTCATCAATCAGTTTTCCTTTACCCATTGTTTCATTTACCTCAATATGCATCGATTTTGCCATTTCAAAAAGTTCTGATTCTGATTTTCCAGAAATATCAAAACCTGTATATTTTTTTATGGCATCAGTCATTGTAATTCTTTGGTAAGGAGCTTTAAAGTTTACTGTATGTGTTCCAAAAATAGCTTCGGTAACACCATTAACCTCTTTTGCACAATGTTCCAGTAAATTTTCGGTCATTTTCATCATCCAATTGTAGTCTTTGTAGGCTACATAAATTTCCATTGCAGTAAATTCAGGATTGTGGGTTCTATCCATACCTTCATTTCTAAAGTTTTTAGAAAATTCATATACTCCGTCAAATCCGCCCACAATTAATCGTTTCAAATACAATTCATTTGCTATTCGCATATATAGAGGAATATCTAAACTGTTATGATGCGTTACAAAAGGTCTAGCCGCTGCACCACCAGCAATAGGTTGTAAAACAGGTGTTTCTACTTCCATATAACCGGCATTATTAAAAAAGTTTCGCATCGCGGTAAACAGCTTGTTTCTTTTTACAAAAACCTCTTTTACTTTTGGGTTTACCACTAAATCTACATATCTCATTCTGTAACGCAACTCTGCATCATTAAAGGCATCATAAACTTTGCCATCTTCATCTGTTTTTGGTAAGGGCAACGGACGTAGCGATTTACTCAAAAACGTGTATTGATCTACTCTAACGCATTGCGCACCAACTTTTGTTGTAAAAAGTTCGCCCTCAATCCCAATAAAATCACCCAAATCAGTTAGTTTTTTAAAAACCTGATTGTACATTGTTTTATCTTCACCCAGGCAAAGCATATCTCTATTTAAATACAACTGAATCCTACCTTCGCTATCTTGTAGTTCGGCAAAACAAGCTTTCCCTTGATCGCGTACACTCATAAGACGTCCTGCCAAAACTACTTTTTTACCTTCCTCAAAGTTTTCTTTAACTTGCCTAGAAGTAGCGTCAACAGGGAATAAATCTGCCGGATATGGGTTAATCCCTAGTTTGCGCAAAGCATTTAGCTTGTCTCTTCTAATGATTTCTTGTTCTGAAAGTTGCATGTTTTAAATTTAAGTTCACAAATGTAGTTATTTGTTTAAAAGTTTAAAACATTAAAAGTTCTAAATTTTATTCTATACAGTAGCAAATGGCTTGGTTTGTATCTAGAAATCATTTTCCCGCTTTTCGTTTCAATATCCCGAAAAAAATCGGGATGATTTTCACTTCAATCGGGGCTATAAAATAAAGGTTAGGCATATTTATAAAGTTTGTAAATTTACAGGCTATTATAATTATTCAAAAAATGAATAAAACAATTAAACTTCAAGATTTAGGTAACAAAGATTTTAAAGAAACTTGGGATTATCAAGAACAATTATTCAAACAAGTTATAGATTTAAAAATTCAAAACAGAAGAGACAATACAAATTTAGAAACCCCAAATTTCTTTCTTTTTGTTGCGCATCCTCATGTTTATACTTTAGGGAAAAGTGGTAATATTTCTAACTTACTTTTATCAGAAAAACAACTTGAACAAAAAGGAGCGACTTTCCATAAAATCAATCGCGGTGGCGACATAACTTATCATGGTCCAGGACAAATTGTAGGCTATCCTATTCTCGATTTAGAAAACTTTTTTACCGATATTCATAAATATTTGCGCTATCTCGAACAGGCTATTATACTTACATTGGCCGAGTATCATATAATAGGTCAAAGAAGCGATGGCGAAACTGGGGTTTGGCTCGATGTAGGAACCCCGTTGGCCAGAAAAATTTGTGCAATGGGAGTACGAGCATCACGATGGATTACCATGCACGGATTTGCTTTTAATATAAATACCGATTTAACCTTTTTTGATGCTATTATTCCGTGTGGTATTTCAGGAAAAGCAGTTACTTCATTACATGTAGAACTTGGAGTTAAAAAAGTAGATGAGTTTGAAGTAAAAGAAAAAATAAAAAAACATTTTTCAAACTTGTTTGAGTCTGAATTTATTTGAATATAATCCCTTATCTAAATCTCAATTTTAAGTTGCTCGGGTAATAATCTAAAACTTAATCGGTGGTATTTACAAACTCCATATTTCTTAATCGCTTCTCGGTGTTCTTTAGTTGGGTAACCTTTATTTTGTTTCCAGTTATACATCGGAAATTCCTTGTGTAATAAATTCATATATTCGTCTCTATAAGTTTTTGCCAAGACAGATGCTGCCGCAATGCTCAAATATTTAGAGTCTCCTTTTACAATGGTGCTGTAAGGAATATTTTGAATGGTTTTAAATCTATTTCCATCAACAATAATATAATCAGGAGTAGGATTTAACTCCACAATACTTTTTTGCATTGCTAAAATTGATGCATTTAAAATATTTATTTTATCTATAATTTTATTTTCAATATGTATCACTGCAAATGAAATTGCTTTATCTTTAATTATTGGTTTTAAATTTTCTCTAATTTTTTTAGATAATTGTTTTGAATCATTTAAAAGAGGCAACTCAAAATCATTGGGTAAAATTACTGCTGCTGCAGTTACTGGTCCTGCAAGACAGCCTCTACCAGCTTCGTCGGTTCCACATTCTAAATCAAAATTTGAAAATCTTAAACTTAACATAAAATTAATTTTGATAAAAATACATATTTTGACGCAACCTTTTGAATAAATTGGTGTCTATAGTTTGAGTTGCAATCAATAAGTTAGAAATCATCCCAAAAATTTTAACAAAAATAAATCGTAATATTCCGAAGTATTATTTGTTTAATTAAGAAATTATTAAGAAGTTTGCGGAATAACTAACTCAAATAAAAATAATATGAGATCGAAGTTCAAATGGATTTTCACGCTTTTAATAGCGTTATCAATTCAGTTTTCGTTTGCACAGGAGAAAACTGTAAGTGGTGTAGTATCTGATGCTACTGGACCTGTTCCTGGCGCTAACGTTGTTGTTAAAGGAACAAAACGTGGTACTCAAACAGATGTAGATGGAAAATATTCCATCAAAGCAAAACAAGGAGAAACATTGGTATTTTCTTATATTGGTTCAGCCGATATGGAAAGACCAGTTGGAGCTTCAAATACAGTAAGTTTAACTTTAAAGGCAAAAGCAACAGTTCTTGACGACATTCTAATTACAGGAGCTTTAGGGATTAAAAGACAACCAAATGCAACCACAACAATAAACAAGGTTGTTGGTACTAAAGAGTTAACGCAGGCTTCAAACCCTAATGTTATTCAATCTTTAAGTGGTAAAGTTTCGGGCTTGCAAATTAATAACACAGGAAATGGTGTAAACTCGACCTCAAGAATTGTTTTAAGAGGTTCACGCTCTATAAGTGGGAATAACCAAGCTTTAGTCGTTATTGATGGAGCAATATCGTCTGCAGGTGTTTTGCAACAGTTGCCTCCAGAGGTAATCGAAAATGTAAACATTATTAAGGGTGCTTCTGGCGCAGCTTTATATGGTGAGCAAGGTGCAAATGGGGTTTTGATTGTAACAACAAAAAGAGGAAGTAAGACTTCAAAAATGACTGTAGATTTAAATTCATCTGTTGATTTTGAAACTATTTCATTTTTACCAAAAAGACAAACAAACTATGGTCAAGGTTGGGCGGATGATCAAAATTTCTCGTTCGGAGCAGGAGATCCTAGAAACGGACAGAATTTTGTGACTTTTGAAAACGGAGCATGGGGACCGGCTTTCAACAATCCAAACTTTGCAGGAACTCAAGTTCCAGTTGGTTTGCCACAAGCCGATGGTACTTTTTTTATGACCGATTGGAAATCACTTGGTTATAATAATATTAAACCGTTCTTTCAAACTGGTACAACATATCAAAACAGTGTTACTGTAAATGTAGGTGGTGAAGATTCTTATGCTTTACTTAACATCAAAAAAGAAAATAGAGATTTTATAGTAAATGGAGATAAACTTAACAGAACAAGTTTCTTATTCAAAGCAGGGAAACGTTTTGGTAAATTTAGTATCGATGGGAATGCAAACTATATCAATCAATATGCAACTCAAACTGATGGTGGTTTATTTGATGATTTGTTACAGTCTGCGACAAACATTCCGGTAGAACGTTTTGCAAACTCGGGACATATTAATAACTGGACAGTATATGCATTTAACCCATACAGATTGAGAGAGCAAGTTCGTTTTAATGATAGAACAAACATTTTGAATGGTGTTTTAACTCTTGGTTTCAAGTTTAACAAGCACATAAGCACAGATTATACTGCGAATATTCAAACAAGACATACAGATTCTGATCAACATGATGATGGTGTTAATTTTGCCAATTCTGTAATTGATTTAAGTCCTTATTCTTATGCTGGTGGTTCTGTTGATACTTACGCTAATTATGGTGGACAAGCACAGGCATCATCATTCTACAGCTCTCAAAATATTGGAAGAAATTACTATGGTGATTTAAAAGTTAACTTTGATTATGATTTGACTAAAGACATTAACTTCAAGTTAAATGTAGGTAACAATATTCAAGATTCTTACAATAGAACTATCCAAAATGGTGGTACTAATCTTGATGTACCTGGGTTTTACAACATCAATAATGTGTTAAATCCAGACAAACCAGCAACCTTAGTAAACAGAATTTTAACACAAAGAAGAGTTGCAGCTTTTGCTAACCTTGATTTATCTTATAAAAATTATTTATTTTTGAACGCTACCGCCCGTGATGAAGTAACTTCAGTTATAAAAGATAAATCATTTTTTTATTCGTCAGTTGGTATGTCTTTTGTGCCTACAAAAGCGTTTGATGGTTTAAAAGATGGTAAAGTTTTAAACTTTATGAAATTATCTGCAAGTATCGTTAGAAACGGAAACACAACACCTGTTGGAATTTTCTCAACAAATAATACTGCAAGAATTGCATCAGGTTTTCCATTTGGGAATTTAGCAGGTTTTCAATATAACAGAAACCCCACTGACCCAGCAGTTAGACCAGAGTTCGTGACTACCAAAGAAGCAAATTTAAGTTTAGGCTTCTTCAATGACAGAATTACAATTGATGGTTCTATTTATATTGCTGATACTAAAGATTTAATTACATCCAAAACAGCATCGACTGCTTCAGGAATTCAAACTATCAATGGTAACATTGGATCTCTTCAAAATAAAGGATTTGAGATTGATTTAGGATTGACTCCTATAAAAACTAAAGATTTTACTTGGAATATGAGAGGAAGTTATTCTACATCAAAAGCTATTGTGACATCTTTATCACCGGGTAACAATTCTGTAAATCTTCAATCTAACACATTCATAGGTATTTTTGCTGAGGTAGGCGAAGAATTTCCATTAATCAAAGGAACTGCTTATATTAGAAGTCCTGACGGACAAGTTGTAGTTGATGCAAATGGTAATCCATTAAGAACTTCATCATTCGAAAAGCTAGGTAGATCAACACCGAAATATATTCTTAACTTTTCAAACTCATTTAGCTATAAAGGTTTAACATTGACCGCAGTTATGGATTATAGAACGGGTCATCAAATATATTCTGAACAAGTCTCTAGACTTTCTACTTTTGGGTATTTAGAAGAATCTGCCGATTTTGATCGTTCTCAAGGGTATGTGTTTCCAAACTCTGTTCAACAAACTTCACCAGGTGTGTATACAACAAACACTACTGTTGTAAATAATAATCTTGTTCCTGCAAATGGTAACTATTCTGCAGTTTTAAATTATTTTTCTGGAAGAAATGACAGAACTGGAGAAGCATTAATATTGAATGCTACTGCTTTTAAAGTTAGAGAACTAGCTTTGAGTTACAGTATACCTGCCAAAATGCTTAAAGATACGGGTGTAGATGCTTTTAAATTTGGTATAAATGCAAGAAACCCATTTGTTGTTTTAGCAAAAAGTAATAAGGGTTATGTTGATCCAGAATCTTCTAACACAACAGGTAATGGTCAAGGTATAGCTCAATTAGGACAATATCCTACAACTAGAACGTTTGGTTTTAGTATTAATGTTACATTCTAAAAAAATAATAGATATGAAAAAAATTAAATTTTTACTGCCGATTTTAGCTGTCATGCTATTTTCGTGCGACAATTATTTGGATGTCAATACAGATCCTAATAATTTGTTTCTTGATCAAACAGGAAATAATAAATTACTTCCTGCAGCTCAAGTTTCTGCATACCGTACTCAATCGGTTACCATGAACCAGCTGGGCAATGTTTTTATGAATTCATGGGCTGGAAATGTTGCTTCATTTACAGGAGGCTATTCTCGTGAATTTCAGTTAAATGTTGATAACGCTTTTTATAACGGAATTTTTGAAGGTTTATTTTTAAGTGTCAAAAATTTTGAAGAAATTATTATTAGACCTAACCCTAATCATTTAAATGATAATTATGTGGCAGCGGCAAAAATTTCTAAAGTTCATTACATGCAATACTTGGTTGATTTATATGGTGATATACCTTACAATCAAGCATTTTTAGGAATTGATAATACAACTCCTGCCTACAATGATGATCAATTAGTATATCGTAAATTATTTGCAGAATTAGATTCAGCTAGAGCATTAATTGCTTTAGCAGATCCAAATGCTGCGGATATTTCAGTTTCAGATGTTATGCTTCATGGTGATATGTCAAAATGGAATGATTTTGCTAACACTTTAGAACTAAGAATGCTTTTACGTATGTCAAATTGTACGGGTACTTTAGGTGCTTACAGAGACACAAGATTGGCCGCATTATCTGGTGCATCATTTATAAATTATGATGTAACACTTAATCCTGGTTTTGACGTTGCTACTGATACTCAATTAAATCCATTAAATGGTGCTTTTAGTTATACTGCTGCTGGTACTGCTACTCAAAACTGGACTTTTGTAGCTATGTCTGGTCATACATATAAAATGATGAGAAACAATCCGTTATATAATGGGACTGTTATCGATCCTGCATATCCAACTGCAACTTATCCGGGTGTTACTGATCCTAGATTAGCAAGAATATTTAGAGGTGCAGCTAAAGGTGTAACTCAAGGTAGTTTAGTTGTTGATATTCCTTCAAGCGGTACTCCATCAAGAATAGGATACGGTCTTTTGAATCCATATAAACTTGGCTCAGAAGCTATAGCAGTTGCTCAAGATATTGTTAATTTATCAGTAGGTGATGGTTATGTTATGACTGCATCAGAAGCTTATTTTATTCAAGCTGAAGCTGCTGTAAGATATCCAAGTCTTTTTGGGGCTGCACAAGCTAATTTTGACAGTGGGATTCAAAAATCATTTGATAGATTAGGTGTGACTGCATTAACTCCAAGTGCAATTACTACTTACAAAACAGGTATTGCTACAAAACCGGGGTTAGGATGGCCAGCATCAACTACAGACGATTTAAA
>JANXVF010000022.1 GCA_025351785.1 Flavobacterium sp. | reverse complement strand
AAAAGATTGATAGAGTTTGTAATAAAAGAAATTAGTGATGGAATTTTTACAATAAAAAACTTAAAAACCGGACAACAATTTAATTTAAATTTTGATGATTTAGTCTCTATGTTGCACTAATTTTTAGTGTAATAAGGCTTTAGCCTAATAAATGTATGTAACCACAAAGAAACATAGAAAAATATCCTTTAAAAGAGCTTCGCTTTATATAGAATTGATAGCTATGTGAAAAAATATATTTCTAAAATTTTCTTATTCAGATGAATAATCTATGGCTCTATGTGGTTTAAAAAATAAATATACATTTTAGACCAAAGCCATAAAAAACAGCAAACTTATTCTTAGTCAAACTAAAATTAAATCTTTCTAGTTTTAAAATTCTAATTTTTTCTTTCTGAGTTCAAAATTTTGACCTAGATAAACTCTTCTTACCATTTCATCTTCTACAAGTTCTTCTGGTTTTCCAGCTTTTAAAATACCTCCTTCAAACATTAAATAGGTTTTATCTGTAATTGCTAAAGTTTCCTGAACATTGTGATCGGTTATCAAAATTCCAATATTTTTATTTTTTAATTGCGCAACAATACGTTGAATATCTTCGACAGCAACTGGATCTACTCCTGCAAAAGGTTCGTCAAGTAAAATAAATTTAGGATCAGTTGCTAGACAACGAGCAATTTCTGTTCTGCGTCGTTCACCACCCGATAGTAAATCGCCACGATTAGTTCTAATATGTTCTAAACTAAATTCAGCAATTAAGCTTTCCATCTTTGCAATTTGTTCTAATTTAGAATATTTTGTTAATTGTAGAACGCTCAAAATATTATCTTCGATACTTAATTTTCTAAAAACCGATGCTTCTTGAGCTAAATATCCGATACCGTTTTGAGCTCTTTTATACATCGGAAACTCAGTAATATTCATATCATCTAGAAAAATTTTTCCTGAGTTAGGCTTTACTAATCCTACAATCATGTAAAAAGAAGTAGTTTTTCCTGCTCCATTTGGACCTAACAATCCAACAATTTCACCCTGATTTACTTCTACCGAAATGCCTTTTACAACACTTCTGCCTTTATAGGTTTTAACTAAATTTTCGGCTTTTAATTTCATCGTTTAATTAGATAATTTTGTAATTTGAAATGAGATAATTAAAAAATTAACTCAAAAATTTATTATTAAAACAAATTAAATTAAAAAGATTCAATTTGATAAATGAATTAACATATTATTGCCTTTTCAAATAATTTAATTGAATATTTTTTATCTAATTGTTTTCCAATGCTTCCCAAAACTCATATGCTCTTCTAAGATGAGGAATAACGATTGTGCCACCTACTAGAGTTGCAATTCCCATGGTTTCCATCATTTCATCTTTTGTAACTCCTATTTTAAATGAAGTTTCTAAATGATATTTTATACAATCATCACATCTCAAAACTGTTGATGCTACTAATCCTAGGAGTTCTTTGGTTTTTACATCAAGTGCTCCAGCTGAGTATGCATTTGTATCTAAATTGAAAATACGTTTTACAATTTTATTTTTGTCTGCCAGTAATTTATCGTTCATTTGCGAACGATATTCATTAAATTCGGTTACTATATTATCCATTTTCAAGTTTTTGTTTACGTACTACATGAGCTGAAATAAAAATACTCATTTCATAGATTAATAACATTGGTATTGCAACAATAACTTGACTTACAACATCTGGTGGAGTAACAATTGCTGCAATTATTAAAATTATAACAATTCCATATTTGCGATATTTTCTCAAAAAATCTGGAGTTACGAGTCCGAGTTTAGTTAAAAAATATATTATTATTGGCAATTCAAAGTACAATCCGCTAGCTAAAACTGATGTTTTTATCATTCCTATATAGGATTCTATATCAAATTGGTTCTGGACTACGTTACTTACTTTAAATGTTGCAAAAAAGTTTACAGACATTGGAACAACAACAAAATATCCAAAAAGAACTCCTAAAAAAAATAAAATAGAAGATATAATTATAAATTTAGCTGCATTTTTTCGTTCTTTTTCATAAAGTGCAGGACTAATAAAATTCCATAGTTGAAGTAGAATGTAAGGAAACGAAAGTATAAATCCAGCTACAACACACATCCAAATTAAAATATTAACTTGGCCTTCCATCTCTGTATTTTGAATTATAAATGACATTTCGGTCACACAAATACTATCTGCAAATCCTAAATTGTGAGATAAATTACAGAAAAAACGATAGGTAATAAAATTAGGACTTACTGGACCAAAAATTATTGTATCAAAAATATAATCACTCAAAAAGAATGTAATTGTTGCTCCAATCAAAACTCCTATTGTACATTTTATAAGCAACCGTCTTAATTCTTCGAGATGCCCCATAAAAGACATTTCTGCCTTAGGTTCTTTAGATTTTTTGGCCATTAGATGATTCCTTCTTTTAATATATCATGCAAGTGAATAACTCCTTTAAATTCTTGATCATCAATCACAACTAATTGTGTTATCGAATAATTCTCCATGATATCCATGGCATCACTAACTAAATCTGATGATTTTATAGATTTAGCATTATGTGTCATTATATCTTTAGCTTTTAAACCAGCTATAGTTTCGGTTTTATTCAACATTCTTCTAATGTCTCCATCTGTTATTATACCTATAACTTTTTGGTTTTCAACTACTGCAGTTACACCTAATCGTTTTTCAGAAATTTCGATTATAACATTTTTTATACTTGATTCTGGCGAAACCTGAGGTTTGTGGTTTTCATCTAAAATAGAATGTACTCGTAATAACAATTTTTTTCCTAAAGCTCCACCTGGATGATATTTTGCAAAATCGGTAGTTGTAAAATTTCTCATTTCCATAAGGCAAACTGCAATTGCATCTCCCATAACCAGTTGAGCAGTTGTACTGTTTGTGGGAGCTAAATTGTTTGGACACGATTCAGATTCAACAAATGTATTTAAGGTATAATCAGCCTCTTTTCCTAAAAATGAATTTACATTTCCCGTTATAGAAATCAACTTATTACCAAATCTTTTTAATAATGGAACTAAAATTTTTATTTCTGGAGAATTACCGCTTTTAGAGATACAAATTACTACATCTTGATCTTGTAACATTCCTAAATCACCATGTATCGCTTCGGAAGCATGAAGGAAAATAGAAGGTGTTCCAGTAGAATTTAATGTTGCCACAATTTTTTGTGCTATAATTGCACTTTTCCCAATGCCTGTAATAATTATTCTGCCTTTACAATTATAAATTAAATTTACCGACTCTGTAAAGTTAACATCTATAAAATCAATTAATTTAGATATAGAATAACTTTGAGAAAGTATAGTTTTTTTTGCTGAGGCAATTGTATTAATGTTACTTATCAAAATAGAATTGTTATAATTTGTTTTTTTAAAAGAATTACATATCTTTATATTGTGCAAATTTATGTAAAAATACTATTAACAAAGAATGAATTTATCTGAAATCGACATCCACAAGGAATTAAAAAAATATTTTGGCTTCAACCAATTCAAAGGTTTACAAGAACAAGTTATAAAAAGTATTTTAGCAAAAAACAATACTTTTGTTATAATGCCTACTGGTGGGGGCAAATCGTTGTGCTACCAGTTGCCAGCTTTAATACAACATGGAACTGCAATTGTAGTTTCTCCTTTAATAGCCTTAATGAAAAATCAGGTTGATGCTATTAGAAGTTTATCATCAGATTATGGAATTGCACATGTTTTAAATTCTTCATTAACAAAAACTGAAATTACTCAAGTTAAAAAAGATATATCATCTGGAATCACCAAACTTTTATATGTTGCTCCTGAGTCTTTAACAAAAGAAGAATATGTTGAGTTTCTTCAAAGCGTTCCCATTTCTTTCGTAGCAATAGATGAAGCGCATTGCATATCAGAATGGGGTCATGATTTTAGACCAGAATATCGAAATTTAAAAAATATTATAAAATTAATTGGCGATGTTCCTGTTATAGGATTAACTGCTACGGCAACACCAAAAGTTCAAGAAGATATTTTGAAAAATCTTGATATGACAGATGCAACAACCTTTAAAGCATCATTTAATAGACCTAATTTATATTATGAAGTACGTACTAAAACTAAAAATATAGAGTCTGATATTATTCGATTTATTAAGCAACACAAAGGTAAATCAGGAATAATTTATTGTTTAAGTCGTAAAAAAGTCGAGGCAATTGCAGAAGTTTTGCAAGTAAACGGAATAAGTGCTGTTCCATATCATGCAGGTTTGGATGCAAAAACTAGAGCTAAACATCAAGATATGTTTTTGATGGAAGATGTAGAAGTAGTTGTAGCTACCATTGCTTTTGGAATGGGAATAGACAAGCCCGATGTTCGTTTTGTAATACATCACGACATTCCAAAATCGCTAGAAAGTTATTATCAGGAAACTGGTCGAGGTGGTCGAGATGGAGGCGAAGGACATTGTTTAGCATATTACTCATATAAAGATGTCGAAAAATTAGAAAAATTTATGTCAGGAAAACCAGTTGCCGAACAGGAAATTGGTTTTGCCTTGTTGCAAGAAGTTGTAGCATATGCAGAAACATCAATGTCTAGACGAAAATTTTTATTACATTATTTTGGTGAAGAATTTAGCAGTGAGACTGGTGCTGGAGCCGATATGGATGATAATGTTAGAAATCCGAAAATTAAAGTTGAAGCAAAAAATAATGTAAAATTATTGTTAGAAATTGTCAGAGATACAAAACACCTTTATAAATCTAAAGAGATAGTTTACACCTTAATTGGTAGAGTAAATGCAGTAATTAAAGCTCACAGAACCGATTCGCAATCGTTTTTTGGGGCTGGAGAAAAATTTGAAGAACGTTATTGGATGGCATTAATACGTCAAGTTTTAGTGGATGGTTATTTATCTAAAGACATTGAAACTTACGGAATTTTAAAGGTTTCAGATAAAGGATTAGAATTTATTCAAAACCCAGTTTCATTTATGATGTCTGAAGATCATGAATATAATGAAGCAGAAGACGATGCTATTGTAACAGCTGCAAAAACTACAGGTACTGCAGATGAAACTTTGATGGGAATGTTGCGTGATTTGCGAAAAAAAGTTGCAAAAAAATTAGCTGTACCCCCTTTTGTAGTTTTCCAAGATCCATCGCTAGAAGATATGGCTCTGAAATATCCTATCACTTTAGACGAAATGAGTAATGTGCATGGAGTAGGCGAAGGAAAAGCAAAAAAATATGGTAAGGATTTTATAGATTTAATAAATAGGTATGTAGAAGAAAATGATATTATCAGACCTGATGATTTAGTTGTAAAATCGACCGGTGCAAATTCAGCAAATAAACTTTACATCATTCAAAATATTGATCGAAAGTTAAATTTGCAAGACATTGCCTCTGGAAAAGGTTTAAAAATGGACGATTTGATAAAAGAAATGGAACAAATTGTGTATTCTGGAACTAAACT
>JANXVF010000172.1 GCA_025351785.1 Flavobacterium sp. | reverse complement strand
TATGTTGGTAAAGCAATAAGTTGGTTCATCTATTGTATTTTCTTCGATTTTCATATCGGTAATTAATCCTATTTTTTCAACAGAAGTTAAAACATCATAAAAAGTTTCTAAACCAACAATTATTTTTTCTACCGAATTGATTACCAACAAAATAATTATTTCTGCAGCTACAAACTGACCAATATTCATTTGTTGATTTAAAACTAAAAACCCTCCAATTAATAATAAACTTAACGTTATAATTACTTTAAAAACAATCAATTGAATAAATTGTCGAGTAATTATACTAAAATGTTTTTCGCGGTACTCTAAATAACCATTTACTAAATCATTGTTTTTTGACAAGGCAAATTCGAACGTATCTTTTTTGCGAAAACTAAAATTATTTCTAGCCAATTCTTGAAGCCATTGCACAACTTTGTATTTGTATTTAGATTCTTTAAGACTGGTTGCTAATCCTGAATTGAATGAGAATTTAAAAATAGAATACAACAGAATTAACAATAGAATTCCGAAAATTATAAAAAATGGATGGTAAAATGACAACAATAAAATTCCGAAAATTATTTGTAATAACGCAGTCGAAAAATCTACTAGTAACTTTGAAGTTCCTTTTTGGATAGTTAATGTGTCAAAAAAACGATTGGCTAATTCAGGCGGGTACTGGTTGTACAACTCTTGATATTTAATTTTTGGGAGACGATAACTAAATTCAAATGAAGATCGAACAAATATCTTTTGTTGTAAATTTTCGGTAATTCGCAGTTGCATCAACGATAAAATTCCCACTAATGCAACTCCTATAACAACAACAATTACCAAAACAACCCAAGAAGCACTTACTCTTCCTGCTTGAATTAAATTGATAATTGCCTGGATGCCGAGTGGCAAAGTTAAACTTACCAAACCTGCAAAAATTGCATAGAAAAAAATTTGCAAAATATCTTTTCTATCAAGTTTTAGTAAATTGTAAAAGCGTTGTAATGGCGTTTGATTCATAATTTATTTTCTATATTATTTTTTCAATCATGTCTATATAAAAATCAGTAGGCGAACTGTTTTCGTTGCAATTTGTGATTGTTTTTAAATGATTTTTTAAAAAATGTTGGTGTAAAGCTCCCTCAACAATTGACGATGCAAGTGTTTTAGCATAAGGATAATTAGGGTTTGCCTCGTTTATAAAGGCTATTATTCTGTTAATTACTCGTTTGTATACTAAGAAGTAACCAATTTTGTTTTCTTCATCTATCTCTTTTGTATGTAGTGTTTTAGTAAATTCTGAAACTATAATTTTATATAAAATTGCCTCATTAATGTGCAAAGTATCTGAATCATCAACAACCTCTTGGGTAACTATTTTTATAGCGATTTTAAGTTTTTCTAAAGGATTTGTAATATTATTGGTTGCAAAAACCAGTTGATATTCCATCCAACCCCAATACCAAGAAGATAAATACAATAATAATTTATGTTTGCTTTCAAAATATCTATAAATTGAACTTTCATTAGATCCGATGCGTTCTCCTAATTTTTTAAATGTAAAATTTTCAAATCCGATTTCGTCAATTAAAATAATGCTTTTTTCGATTATTTTTTTTCCTAAATCAGATGTTTCAGGATTTTTAACATAGAGTTTTTCGTTAACACTTACAGTTATATTAGATAGTATTTCTTGCATTTATAATAATATTTTATGCAAATATAATAGTAATACTATTAAAAATAAAATTTTAACTTTTATTTAGTATTAATTTTTCTTTAAATTTTTCGCATTTACAAAATTCATCTAAACAGTCAACACCAAAATTACCTACAAAATCGTACTTTTGCATTTTGATTAAAATTATGCTAGAAAACGATAATACAATTGAAGTAATTGGTGCGAGAGTTCACAATTTAAAGAATATAGATATTAAAATTCCCAGAGATAAACTGGTAGTAATTACCGGATTATCAGGTTCGGGAAAATCATCTTTAGCTTTTGATACAATTTATGCCGAGGGACAACGTCGTTACATCGAAACTTTTTCGGCTTATGCTCGACAATTTCTTGGAGGTTTAGAACGACCTGATGTTGACAAAATCGATGGACTTTCGCCAGTTATTGCTATCGAACAAAAAACTACTAGCAAATCACCACGATCTACAGTAGGAACTATAACCGAGATTTACGATTTTTTGCGTTTACTTTTTGCTCGGGCAGGCGATGCTTACAGTTACAATACAGGCGAAAAAATGGTGTCTTATTCTGACGAGCAAATTAAAGATTTGATTAAAGAGAATTTTACTGGAAAAAAAATTAATGTTTTAGCGCCTATTATTCGCGCTAGAAAAGGACATTATGCTGAATTATTTCAACAAATTGCCAAACAAGGTTTTGTAAAAGTGCGTGTAAACGGAAAAATTACCGATATCACAACTGGAATGAAACTCGATAGATATAAAACACACGATATAGAAATTGTAATTGATAGATTGCAAGTCGAAAATAATGAAGACACCGATAAAAGATTGGCAGAAAGCATTAAAACTGCTATGTATCACGGCGAAGATGTTATGATGGTTATCGAACATGAAAAAGAAGATGTTCGATTTTTTAGTCGTACTTTAATGTGTCCTACAACAGGGATTTCCTATCAAAATCCTGAGCCCAATTTATTTTCTTTTAATTCTCCAAAAGGCGCATGCGATCATTGCAAAGGGTTAGGAATTGTAAATGAAATTAACAGAAAAAAAATAATTCCGAATGTAAAATTATCAATAAACAAAGGCGGTTTTGTTCCACTTGGCGAATATAAATCGTCGTGGATTTTTAAACAATTGGAAATTATAGGCGAAAAATATGGTTTCAAATTAACTGATTCGATAGATTCAATTTCTGAGGATGCGATGGAAATGATTTTAAATGGTGGAAATGAAAAGTTTTCAGTAAAATCGAAAGTTGCAGGTATTACTAAAGATTATAAAATAGATTTTGAAGGAATCTCTAAATTTATAAAAAATCAATTTGACGAAAGTAATTCGACATCAATAAAACGTTGGGCAAAAGATTTTATGGATGAAATTGATTGTCCTGTTTGCAATGGTTCACGATTAAAAAAAGAATCCCTATTTTTTAAAATTAATCAAAAAAATATTGCTGAATTATCTTTGATGGATGTTTCAGAATTGACAAAATGGTTCAACGCTTTGCCATCAAAATTATCTGAAAAACAAACTACAATTGCCTCTGAAATTTTAAAGGAAATCAACGACAGATTACAATTTTTATTAGATGTTGGACTGAATTATTTATCATTAAGCCGAAGTTCAAAATCACTTTCTGGTGGTGAAGCGCAACGCATTCGATTGGCAACACAAATAGGGTCACAATTAGTTGGTGTACTTTATATTTTGGACGAACCAAGTATAGGATTGCATCAGCGTGACAACGAACGATTGATAAATTCGCTTAAAAATCTCCGTGATATAGGCAACTCAGTTTTGGTCGTAGAACATGATAAAGACATGATTGAAAGCGCTGATTATGTGATAGATATTGGTCCTAAAGCTGGAAAATATGGTGGAAACATAATCAGCAAAGGAACTCCAAAAGAGTTATTGAAAGAAACAACAATTACTGCACAATATTTAAATGGAACTATGAAATTTGACATTCCTAAAACCCGAAGAAATGGGAACGGAAAAGCATTAAAATTATTTGGCGCAAGTGGCAATAATTTAAAAAACGTTACCGTAGAATTTCCACTTGGAAAATTGATTTGTGTAACAGGAGTTTCAGGAAGTGGAAAATCGACTTTGATAAACGAAACCCTCTACCCTATCTTAAATGCTGAAATTTATAATGGTGTAAAAAAACCACAACCATTCAAAAAAATTGAAGGATTAGAGCATATTGATAAAGTTATTGATATTAATCAAAGCCCAATTGGAAGAACACCTCGCTCAAATCCAGCGACTTACACCGATATTTTTAGCGAAGTTAGAAATCTTTTTACCATGACTCCAGAAGCAATGATACGAGGCTACAAAGCAGGACGCTTCAGTTTTAATGTAAAAGGAGGACGATGCGAAACCTGCGAAGGAAGTGGGGTTAGAACAATAGAAATGAGTTTCTTACCAGATGTTTATGTAGAATGTGAAACGTGTCAAGGTAAACGATTTAATCGAGAAACATTGGAAATTCGGTTTAAAGGAAAATCAATATCAGATATATTAAATATGACTATTGACGAGGCAGTTCCATTTTTTGAAAATATTCCTAAAATTTATCGAAAAGTAAAAACTTTACAAGATGTAGGTTTAGGCTACATTACACTGGGTCAGCAAAGTACAACACTATCTGGTGGTGAAGCTCAACGAATAAAATTATCGGCAGAGCTATCCAAAAAAGATACAGGAAATACTTTTTATATAATGGATGAGCCCACAACTGGATTACATTTTGAAGATATTCGTGTTTTGATGGATGTAATAAATATACTGGTCGATAAAGGAAATACTGTTTTGATAATTGAGCATAATTTAGATGTAATTAAACTTGCCGACCATATTATTGATGTAGGATTAGAAGGTGGAAAAGGTGGTGGCGAAATAATTTGTAAAGGTACACCTGAGGAAATTATAAAAAATAAAAAGAGTTATACTGCGCAATTTTTGAAAAAAGAAATGAAATAAAATTCATCTATAATTAAAAAAATATTTTTTATAAAGGACTAAATAATATTGAAAATTTAGAATTTAATTGTGTAACTACATTTTAATAGTAACTTTTTAAATTTGTATCAATTAGTAACCAAAAAATTTAATATTATGAATAGTCTATTAAAAAAAATTACATTCTTACTCTTAATCTCTTTTCTTTTCTCAAGTTGCTCGGTAATTAGCGGTATTTTTAAAGCCGGAATTGGAGTTGGCGTTTTTATTGTTATTGCAATTGTAGCAATACTGATTTTTATAATAAAAAAGTTTTCTAGTAAAGACTAACAAAAATAAAAATTTCATAAAAGTCATGCATTAGCGTGACTTTTTTTTGTAAATAACTTTTTAAAAATCTAAAAATCGATTTATTCAAAAACCAATTAATCTGATTATATTTGAACTTAATAATTTTAACTACAAAAAATGTCTAACACACAACAACTACAAGATTTTTCAACACAAGTTCGCCGTGATATTTTGAGAATGGTTCACGCTGTTAATTCTGGACATCCTGGTGGTTCTCTGGGTTGTACAGAATTTTTGGTAGCTTTATATCAAAAAATTATGGAGCGTAAACCTGGATTTGAAATGAATGGACTGGGTGAAGATTTGTTTTTTTTATCAAACGGACATATTTCTCCAGTGTTTTACAGTGTATTAGCAAGAAGTGGCTATTTTCCAATATCAGAATTGGCAACTTTTAGAAAGCTGAATACTCGTTTACAAGGACATCCTACAACACATGAAGGGTTACCTGGAGTTAGAATTGCTTCTGGTTCGTTAGGACAAGGTTTATCAGTTGCCATTGGTGTAGCTCAAGCCAAAAAATTGAACAACGACAACCATTTAGTTTATGCCCTTACTGGCGATGGCGAATTGCAAGAAGGTCAAAACTGGGAAGCCATTATGTATGCCTCTGCAAAAAATGTCGATAATCTTATTGCAACTGTAGATTATAACCGTCAGCAAATAGATGGTTCTACCAAAGACGTTTTGAATATGGGTAACCTAAAAGCTAAATTTGAAGCTTTCGACTGGGATGTTGTAGAAATCACTGAAGGAAATAATATTGAAGCAATTATTGCAGGAATGAACGAAGCCAAATTAAAAGCAGGAAAAGGAAAACCTGTTTGCGTACTTCTTCACACAGAAATGGGTAATGGTGTAGATTTTATGATGCACACACATGCTTGGCACGGAAAAGCGCCAAACGACGAACAATTAGCTAATGCTTTAGCACAAAATCCAGAAACTTTAGGAGATTATTAGATGAAAAAAGTATTTGTGATATTGTTTTTTTTCTTTAATGCTATTGCTTTTTCGCAAGAAAAAATGAGTTACTATTTTGATAGCTGTAAAGAATTAAATCTTAATCGATATGATATAAAATTGAATTCTAAAGTCATTTATTTTAGCAATTCCAAAGACTCAACCTACTCGATGAGTTTATTTCAAAAAAAGGATTCTGTTTATGCAAATTTATATAATTTCAAAAAGAAAATTTTAATAAATTTTAGTGTAGATTTTAAATACAATAATGTTGAAGATTTAAAAAAATTAAAAAAGAGTAGACTTTATCAATATGTGACCTACATTAGAGAAAAAAAATATAAAAAATATATTGAAGATTTTGAATATGAGATTGACTCTATCAATAAGGAAACTTTGGTACACATAACACAACATAAAAACAACAAAAGAAAAAAAATCATTAATGAGCATTATTATTATTTTTCAAATAACGAGAATATTAAAAAATTTTACAAAGATAATATGAAAGATTATTTAGTTAATAAATACAATCTAATTTATATTAAAAATCAAAATTTAGAAAAAATAATTTGCGTAATAGATGGAAAAAAGCAGTCAGAAACTGAAATTTTAAAAATTACAAAAATTGATTATACCTTTTCATTCACACCAGATCAAGTTTATCCAATATTTAAACTATTTAATAATGCAACAATAATCAACACAACACAATGAAAAAATATACAAACACAGGAAGTAAAGATACCCGTTCAGGATTTGGGGCAGGAATGACCGAATTGGGACAAAAAAATGAAAATGTTGTTGCACTTTGTGCCGATTTAATTGGCTCGTTAAAATTTGACGATTTCAAAAAAAATCATCCCGAACGTTTTTTCCAAATCGGAATTGCAGAAGCAAATATGATAGGAATTGCAGCGGGATTAACTATAGGTGGTAAAATTCCATTTACTGGAACTTTTGCAAACTTTTCTACAGGTAGAGTTTATGATCAAATTCGTCAATCGGTTGCATACTCTGATAAAAATGTAAAAATTTGCGCCTCTCATGCTGGTTTAACTTTAGGTGAAGATGGTGCTACTCATCAAATTCTAGAAGATATAGGGTTGATGAAAATGTTACCAGGAATGACTGTGATAAATACATGTGATTATAACCAAACAAAAGCAGCAACATTAGCAATAGCAGATCATCATGGACCTGTTTATTTGCGTTTTGGGCGTCCAGTTGTGCCAAATTTTATGCCTGCAGATCAACCATTTGAAATTGGAAAAGCAATTCTACTAAATGAGGGTAATGATGTAACTATAATCGCAACAGGACACCTCGTTTGGGAAGCTTTACTTGCCGCCGAACATTTGGAAGCAAAAGGAATTTCGGCAGAAGTTATAAACATTCATACTATAAAACCACTAGATGAAGAGGCAATTTTAAAATCGGTACTAAAAACAAAGTGTGTTGTTACAGCAGAAGAACATAACATTTTAGGAGGATTGGGCGAAAGTGTAGCACGTACTTTAGCATTAAAAAACCCAACACCACAAGAATTTGTAGCGGTACAAGATTCATTTGGCGAAAGTGGTACTCCCGAACAATTGATGGAAAAATACAAGTTAAATAGTCAAGCAATTATAGAAGCAGTGGGTCGAGTTATAAAAAGAAAATTATAACAAAACAATCCTAAGAATTAATATGCCCCAAAAAGTGTACAACTAAATGGGGCATTTTTGCATAAAAAAACCATAAGTCATAAACTTATGGTTTATATGGAGCCGGCGGAGGGACTCGAACCCACGACCTGCTGATTACAAATCAGCTGCTCTAGCCAACTGAGCTACGCTGGCAAAATCCTCTACAAATATAAGAGTGAAATTTAATTCTCCAAAAATATTTAATAGTTTTTTTAATAAACTTTTACTGAAGTGTGTTGATTTTATCAATCAATTGATTTGCAGCTTGTTCTAATTCAACATTTATAAGCTTGAAATGTGCTTTTTTATCTTCGACTTTTTTAGCATTCACCTTAACAATAAGATTGTCAAAAGTTGCGATTGCTTCATCAATAATTGTATTTGTTTTATCTGTCGGTTTCCCTGTAGTAGACATTTCATAAATGTAAACAGCTTCTATGATATCACCCAAAACAAAATTAATATCTTTTTTTAAATTTTTAACACTTGACATTTTTGTACTTTTTTAAATTTGATGCAAAATTACACAATATCTTTAGATTAATAACTATAAATTATTAAGAGATATAGATTTCTAAAATTGTTGCTTTTCCTAATATCACAAAATTCTCTGTCGAAGCAGGAATTAAAACTGTATCACCAATTTTATATTTGTAAACATTATCATTTAAAGTTAATTCAAAATTCCCTTCGGTACACATATAAACTCTAAAAGTTTGTTGATTTTGAAGAACAGACATAGTATTGTTTAGCTGTATAACATTTGTTTTAAAATAATCACATGCTACAACAGAATTTGAAATATTTAGTTCTTGAGAATACAATTTTTGGGCATCTACAACATCATAATTTATTGCTTCTAAAGCCAAATCCTCGTGAAGTTCGCGTAAATTTCCATTAGTATCTTTTCGGTCAAAATCATATAATCTATAAGTAATATCGGAAGTTTGTTGGATTTCTGCGATAAGAATTCCCGCTCCAATAGCATGAACTGTTCCTGAATTTATGAAAAACACATCACCTTTATCAATATTTTTTGAATCAAGAAGATTTAAAATTGTCTTATCTTTTAAACTTTTAGAATATGCATCTTTTGACGATTTATTTTTAAATCCCACTATTAATTTGGAATTTTTATCTGCTTGAATTACATACCACATCTCGGTTTTTCCGAATGAATTGTGACGTTTTTTTGCCAAGTAATCATCTGGGTGAACTTGAATAGATAAATCTTGGCGAGCATCTAAATATTTTAATAATAAAGGAAACTGTTTTCCAAATTTTTTATAAATAAACGTTCCTAGAACATCCTCAGGGTATAAATCTATCAATTCATTAAGACTTTTACCTTTAAATTCTCCGTTTGAAATTACGCTAACGTTATTTTCGACTGTAGATATTTCCCAGCTTTCACCTGTAAAATCTGACGTTATCGGTTTATTTAAAATAGTTTTAAGTTTTGTACCGCCCCAAATTCTATCTTTAAAAATTGGGTTGAATTGTAAAGGGTATAATTTCATTTGTAACAACTAAAAAGCAAAAAAATGAATTTTTGAAATGAATTTTTTGAAACTAAAAGATTTAAAATACCTCGTTTTCTTTTAGTTTTTCCATATTATTAACCAACTGGAGTTCTTCTACAAATTTTTGAATTTTTCCGTTCATAACACCATCCATATCAAAAACATCCAGCCCAATTCGATGATCAGTAACTCTACCTTGAGAATAATTGTAAGTTCTTATTTTTGCAGATCTGTCGCCAGAGCTTACTTGAGAAGTCCTTTTTACAGCATCTTCGGCTTGCTTTTTTGCCAATTCTTGTTCATACAAACGAGAACGCAAAACTGTTAACGCTTTATCTTTGTTTTTATGCTGTGATTTTTGATCTTGACATTGTGCCACCAGTCCTGATGGAATATGCGTTAGTCTTACAGCAGATTTTGTTGTGTTTACCGATTGTCCTCCTGGACCAGAAGAACAGAAAAAATCAACTCTTACCTCATTCATATCAATTTGAACGTCAAATTCTTCGGCTTCTGGCAAAACCATTACAGTTGCTGCAGAAGTATGTACTCGACCTTGGGTTTCAGTTTGTGGAACTCGTTGCACACGGTGAACTCCTGCTTCAAACTTTAGTGTTCCATATACATCTTCGCCAGTAACTTCAAAAATCACCTCCTTGAAACCACCAGATGTTCCTTCATTCATGTCAACAACCGAAGTTTTCCAACCACGATTTTCACAATATTTAGTATACATTCTAAACAAATCGCCTGCAAAAATTGAAGCTTCATCACCACCAGTTCCAGCTCTAACCTCAACCATTACATTTTTTGAATCTTCAGGATCTTTAGGAATCAATAAAAATTTGATTTCATCTTCTAGAATTGGCAATCTTTCTTTAGCTTCATCAAGTTGCATTTTTGCCATTTCGACCATTTCGGCATCACTCCCATCGGCAATAATTTCGTTTGCTTCAGCAACATTTCCTGTAACAGTTAAAAGTTCCTCTCGCTTTTCCATCAAGCCTTTTAAACTTTTATATTCCTGATTTAATTGAACATATCTTTTTTGATCTGAAATTATATCGGGTTGAATTATTAAATCAGATATTTCATCGAAACGCTGCTTTACATATTGAAGTCTCTCTAACATTGTGTATTATTTTTCGAGGTCAAAAATACAAAAAAGTTTGCAGTTGCAACTACTAGTTTCATATCATTTGATGCAATTGTTTGAAGTATTTAAAAGCTTCAACAAGTCGCGAACCATACCACGAAAACATTTCGCCATCTACACAGATTGTTTTAGCAGGATGTGCAAAGCTACCTATTTCTAAAGCATGTTTTTCTTTGAAGGGAAAAGGTTCTGACGATAGTAATATTAAATCAGGATTGCCTTCTATTTTAATATTTTGAATAGTAACCTCAGGATAACGACCTTCTTTATTTTGATAAATATTATGAAATTTATTGTGTTTTAACATTTCATTGATAAAAGTATTATTACCAGCCACCATGTATGGATTTGCCCAAATAAAATAGGCAACTTTTATGTAGTCTTTTTGTTTGATGAAATTTAAAAAGTCTTGATGTGCAAAGTTAATTTCATCAATCCATTTTCGAGCTTCATCTCGTTTATTAAATAGTTGTCCTAAATCGCGAATCATTTGTAAATTATCCTCGATTGAATAAATATTTGTAATCCAAACGGGATATAATTTTGATAATTCGTTTACAATATCTTTTGTATTTTCTTCTTTATTTGCGATTATTATATCAGGCTTGAGTTGTATAATCTTTTCTAAATTAACATTTTTTGTTCCTCCAATTATTGCTTTTGTAGTTTTAAAATGATAAGGATGAACACAAAATTTTGTAATTCCTACTATATTTTCTTCTAAACCCAAATCATATAATAATTCGGTTTGCGAAGGCACTAACGAAATAATTCGTACGGGAGGTTCTTTAAACAAAAATTGATTTCCTAATTGATCTGTAAAAATTTTAGAATTCAATTTTTTAGATATTTACTCAGAATTATTTCCATTTCTTGTTGAATTTTCTGTGCTTCAATTCTAGCACTTACAGAAAAATTTGTGTCATTTGAGGCATAAATAATTCCTCTGGATACGTTTATTAATAACCCAACATTTTTACTTAAACCATGTTTACAAACTTCATTTAAATCGCCACCTTGAGCTCCAACTCCTGGCACCAAAAGAAAACTATTAGGAATAATTTCTCTGATTTTCAGAAAATATGATGCTTTAGTAGCTCCAACAACATACATTAAATTGTGCGCATTTTTCCAAGTTTTGGATGTTTGAATCACGGTTTTATATAAATCATTTCCTTGTGAATTATTAGTTTGAAAATCAGAAGAGCCTTCGTTTGATGTTAGTGCTAATAAAATGGTTGTTTTATTTTCAAATTCTAAAAACGGTTCAACTGAATCTTTTCCCATATATGGTGCCACGGTGACAGAATCAAAATTTAAATCTTCAAAAAAAGCTTTGGCATACATAGACGATGTGTTGCCTATATCGCCTCGCTTTGCATCTGCTATTGTGAAAATTTCGGGATAATTCTGATTTAGATAATTTATTGTTTTTTGTAGCGATTTCCAACCTTTCAATCCATAGGCTTCATAAAAAGCGGTGTTGGGTTTGTAAGCTACACAAAGATTGTGGGTGGCATCGATAATGGATTTATTAAATTCAAAAATTGGATCTTCTGCATTTAATAAATATTGCGGCATTTTATTTAAATCCACATCAAGTCCTATACAGAGAAAAGATTTTTTTTTAAAAATTTGATGCGTTAATTCTTGAGTTGTCAAAACTATTTTGTTTACTGTTTGTAGTTAAGCAAAGTTAGTGATGAATTTTAAATTATGTGATTTTTTTTATTGAAGTTGAAATCAAATTATGATAAGTTTGATTGTAACGAAAAATTTTTTTAGAATTAGTCTTTAAAAAATAAAACATTAGTAGAAAACTTATATAATTTGAATAGTCTAAACTAATTTTTTTAAAACTTTTAATGCATTTGAAATGTGACTTGTTGGCATCATACTATCAAAAATTATTTGTATTATCCCATTTTTATCAGCAATATAGGTAACTCTTCCTGGCAAAAGTCCAAAAAGTGCCGATGGGACACCAAATAGTTTATTTAGTTTTCTTGAACTGTCAGACAATAAGAGAAACGGAAGTTTATATTTGTTTGAAAATTTGGTGTGAGAAGTAACCGAATCACTGCTAATTCCTATTACCTCGGCTCCAAGATCTTTAAAATCTTGATATTGGTCGCGAAAACTACAAGCTTGAGCAGTACAACCTGCAGTGTCATCTTTAGGATAAAAATAGAAAACGACTGGAGTTTTGCCAACAACTGTTGAGCTGTCAAATTCGTTACCTAGCGTATCGATAGCTTTAAAGCTTGGTATTTTATCTCCTTTTTTCAGTGCCATTATTCGCCTTTATAAGTTACAAAATTTCTTGGAGTTTCATATAAAACAACCTCAAGATCAAGATCAAGTTTTATTCGTTTTCTTATTTTGTTCCAAATAATTACAACAATATTCTCGGCAGTAGGATTTAAATCTTGAAACTCAGGAACATCAAGATTTAAATTTTTATGATCAAATTTGTCCTCAACTTCTTCCTTTATAATATCCGAAAGAAATTTTACATCCATAACATAGCCAGTTTCCTTATCTATTTCGCCTGTGGCACTTACTATAAGCTCGTAATTATGTCCGTGAAAATTCGGATTATTGCATTTCCCAAAAATGGCATTATTTTGCTCCATTGTCCAATCTTTACGATACAATCGATGAGCGGCATTAAAATGGGCTTTTCTTGAAATTGTTACACGCATTTGCTAAAATTATGATGTTGTGTTTATAATTTATGATCTTCTAAATAATGATAAAATTCGTCAAAAATAATTTTAAACCATACAGTATAGATATCTGGATTTATAACCATATCTTTTTTGACTGCTTCAATGGGCATCCACTTCCAACTTTCAACTTCCTCTTGATTAATTTTTGGTTCGTCTTCATAATACCCAATCATTACATGATCGAGTTCATGCTCTGTCAAACCGTTATCAAATGGAGCTTTGTAAATAAAATTAAAAAGTTCTTTTAAAGGTGATTTAAAACCCATTTCTTCAAACAAACGTCTGGTTCCTGCTTCGATATTTGTTTCTCCGTTTCGCTGATGACTGCAACAAGTATTTGTCCATAATAAAGGAGAATGGTATTTATGATGAGCTCGTTGCTGTAACATAATTTCATGTTTACTATTTATAATAAAAACAGAAAATGCTCTGTGTAAAACAGCCTTTTCGTGTGCTTCGAGTTTTGGCATCAGCCCAATTTGCTCATCGTTTTGATTTACCAAGATGACTTCTTCTTCCTGCATATTAAAATTTTACAGCGTAAAAATACAAAAAAACAAACTATCAAAATATAATTTTTTTGATTGTGAAAAGTTTAACTTATGTTGAATACAAGCTATTTTGTGTAATTTTTATTAACTTTTAAAATTAATTCTCATCAAAATTTTAAAGTTTTTACTACTTTTGACAAACGTTTTTAAAAATGCAATTTAAACATCCAGAAATTCTTTTTTTTCTTTTTTTATTGTTGATTCCAATTTTGGTTCATCTTTTTCAATTAAGAAAATTTAAAACAGAATATTTTACTAATGTTAAATTTTTAAAAGAACTTTCTATTCAAACTCGAAAAAGTTCAAAAATCAAAAAATATTTACTTCTAGTAACCCGATTATTACTGCTATCTTTTTTAATTCTGGCTTTTGCGCAACCGTTTTTTAAAGCTAAAGACAGTAAAAATGTTTCTAACGAGTTGTATATTGTTTTGGATAATTCTTTTAGTATGCAAGCCAAAGGCAAAAAAGGAGAATTATTAAAACGAGCCGTTCAAGATTTGCTAGAAAACACTCCAGAAACTGCAAATTTCTCTCTGATAACCTGTTCAGATAATTTTTGGAATACAGATATAAAATCAATTCAAAAGGAATTACAAAATTTAAAATACAGTGCAACACCATTTAAATTAGATCAAGTTTTAGGTAAGATAAAATCTCATAAAACAGCATTTAACAAAGATATTGTTTTGATAACAGATGCCGTAGGGTTGCAACTTGATGATGTAAAAAATATAGAAGATGCTGGAAATTTATATTTTGTTTTGCCCAAGGCAGAAAAGAAAGATAACATTGCAATAGATAGCGCTTTTATTAGTCAAACGCTCGATAATTTTTATGAAATAGGAATAAAAATGGATGCTTTTGGGTCTGATTTTAAAGATATTCCGATTGCTTTATACAACAATAAGAAACTAATTGCCAAAACACTAGTCAGTTTTGAATCTAAAAATAAAACTGTGAAATTTACAATTCCAAAAGAGGATTTTCACGGGTATGTTTCAATTTCTGGTGATGGCTTAGAATATGACAATACTTACTATTTTAGCATTTCAAAACCAGAAAAAAGTAATGTAATAAGCATTGGAGAATCAGAAAAATCAAATTTTTTATCAAGAATTTACACTCAAAAAGAATTTGAATACATCAATTATGATTTAAAAAGTTTAGACTATAATAAAATTGATAAACAAGATGCCATTGTTTTGAACGAATTAGTCGACATCCCCCAAGCATTACAGACAACTTTAAAATCATTTGTAGAAAAAGGTGGCAACGTAATTCTAATCCCAAGTTCTGAAAGTTCTAGTACAAATTTAAATACATTTTTAAATAATTTTGGAGGAATACAATTTAAAACCTTAGAAAATTCTGAAAAAATTATCACTAAAATTAATTTCAGCCATCCACTTTTTAGTAATGTATTTGAAAAGAAATTTGATAATTTTCAATATCCAAATACAAAAAAATCATTCAATATCTCGTCTTCTGTTCCTGTAATCATGGGTTTTAGTGATCAAACTCCTTTTTTAAGTGCTATACAAAAAAGTATTGGTTCGGTATATGTGTTTGCTACACCACTGAACAAATTAAATAGCAATTTTACAAATTCTCCCATAGTTGTTCCTACATTTTATAACATGGCACAAAATATTCAAAAAACTGGAGTTAATGCTATGATAATTAATGATTCTAAACCATTTATTATAGAAACTTTGCTAAGTAAAGATGAGATTGTAACTGTTAAAAATGAAAAAGAAAGCTTCATTCCCGTTCAACAAATTTTGAATAATAAAGTAAAACTTACATTTAATGACAACCCAAAAGAGGCTGGCAATTTTGGTATTTTTACAAATGCAAAATCGATCAAAAATATAAGTTTTAATTATAATAGATTTGAAAGTAATCTAGGAAACACAAATCCAGAAGCCATAAGCGATTTTAAAGAATTGAATTCTGTCGATTCTATATTTGATACTTTGAGTGCTAATCGAAGTGATAACCAGTTATGGAAATGGTTTATTATTTTTACCTTATTATTTGCAGTCATAGAAGTTGTTATTCAAAAATTTGTAAAATAATTATATTATGAAAATAATAATTAGGGATGCTAAAATTATAGACCAAAAAAGTCCATTTCATAATCAAGTCTTAGATATAAAATTAAACGGATCTTACATTGAAGACATTTCAAAAAACTTACCTTCTGCAAACGATTATAGCGAAATAAAAAATGAAAATTTACATGTTTCACAAGGTTGGTTTGACTCTAGTGTATCCTTTGGAGAGCCTGGATTTGAAGAACGTGAAACAATATCAAATGGATTAGAAGTAGCTGCAAAAAGTGGTTTTACAGGTATAGCCTTACAACCAAATACCTTTCCTGTAATAGATAATCAATCACAAATACACTTTGTAAAACAAAAAGCAAATAATCATGCAACCGATTTATTTCCTATTGGTGCTTTTACAAAAAACAGTGAAAATATTGATTTAGCAGAATTATTTGACATGAAAAATGCTGGAGCAATAGCTTTTAGCGATTATCAAAAAAATATTTCAAACGCTAACTTATTAAAAATTGGTTTGCAATATGCTCAAGATTTTGATGCAATGATAATTGCCTTTTGCCAAGATGAAAAAATTAAAAGTACAGGAGTTGTAAACGAAGGAATTGTATCAACACAATTAGGTTTGAAAGGAATTCCGACGCTTGCAGAAGAATTGATTGTGGCAAGAAATATTTTTTTATTAGAATATACAGGAGGAAAACTACATATTCCTACTATATCTTCGGCAAAATCTGTCGAATTAATAAGACAAGCAAAATTAAAAGGCTTAAAGATAAGTTGCAGTGTTGCTGTTCATAATTTGATTTTTACAGATGAAAAATTGACAGAATTTGATACTCGATATAAAGTTTTACCGCCACTACAAAACGAGATTAATAGAAAAGCTTTGCTAGAAGGGGTTAAAGATAATACGATTGATGCAATAACATCTGACCATAATCCTATTGATATTGAACATAAAAAGATGGAATTTGATTTAGCAAAATATGGAACAATTGGGCTAGAAAGTGCTTTTGGAGCCTTAAATACAGTTTTACCATTAGAAACTATTATAGAAAAACTTACTTTTGGTAGAACTATATTTAATCTAGAAACACCTCAAATTAATATTGGAAATAAAGCAAATATAACTTTGTTTCCGATATTAATTTGAGATGTTTCTAGATTAAATATAGTTCTACCAAAAGTAAGTTTTTCTATAATAGTTTCTAATGGTAAAATTGTATTTAAGGCACCAAAAGCACTTTCTAGCCCAATTGTTC
>JANXVF010000171.1 GCA_025351785.1 Flavobacterium sp. | reverse complement strand
TGGGCTCAATCGAACAAGGCAATGTCTAAACTAAACAAAGCTATGTCCCGAGTGAAATAAACGAAGTCCAAAACAGAAAGTGAAAAGCAAAACAGATAAAGAAGCTAAATAAAAAAAGCGGGCATCATATAACAGCCGTTTTATGATATTGTGGGTTTCAGGATTTATCTGAAAGGAAGTTTTTAACTCAATAATTTGTTTATAGGCTCGGTGCTAAATCGTCCGAAATATCACAAAGTGCACAAGACATTCTTTTGGGCATTTTTACTGTTATCTGGTTTATATTGAAAACTATACCGTTAGCTAGATTCTTTCAAACATAAATAAACTATTAATTTTCATCAATTCGATTAAAAGTATTGCTAACAGATTGTATTCAATAAATAGTTTAAAATTCTTTTGATTTTATCAAATTCTCGCTACTGATTATAGTGTAGTTATGTATTTATATATCTCTTCTCTTTCAGAATCAGAAATATGAGCTTTTTTTTGCATGTCAACCAAAATTGATTTCCAATCTTCTTTTGAAAATTCACTTTTTTCATAAAGACTATGACATTTAGCACAGTTATTTTCATACAAGTCTTTGCCTACTGTGTTTACGTTTACAATTTTTGCTTCTTGTTTTTCTGAAGTTTCCTTTTTCGTTTCAGTAATTGGGACAATAATTTTTGGATTACAGGAAAATAATAGTAGTCCTAAAATAAAACTCAATATTTTTTTATACATTTTTTTGTTGTTAAAAGTTAACCTGATAAATAAAGCTGTCAATAAAGACAGCTTTATATTTATTAAATCATAAAAACTATTTGACATCCATCAATTCTACATCAAAAATTAAAGTAGCGTTTGGAGGTATTGCTCCACCTGCACCACTAGAACCATAACCTAGATGTGGCGGAATAACAAATCGAGCTTTATCACCAACTTGTAATAATGCTATACCTTCATCCCAACCTTCAATAACATTTCCCTCACCCAGCGGAAAATCGATTGGTTTCTTTCTCGGGATTGATGAATCGAATACTTTTCCATCTTCTAGTTGACCAGTATAATGAACTGAAACTGTTTTACCATTCTCGGCTTTTTTACCTGACCCTTTTTGAATTAATTTATATCGTAAACCACTTTCCGTTTTTTCAAAACCTGCGGCTAATTGTTCCATCTTTTCTTCTGATGCTTTCTTGGAGTCTTCTATTTTCTTTTGACGATTTCCTTCGAATTTTCTAAAAGCCTCAATTGCATTCCAATTGGTTGCTTCATCACCAACTCTAACTATTTCTAAGTTTTCTATAATGTCACCTTGTTCAATTGTGTCAACAATTTCTTGACCTTCAGTTACGTTACCAAAAATGGTATGTTTATTATCTAACCAACTTGTAGGAACGTGAGTTATAAAAAATTGAGATCCATTAGTTCCTGGTCCAGAGTTAGCCATAGATAGTACGCCAGGTTTGTCATGTTTTAAGCTTGGATGAAATTCATCATCAAACTGATATCCTGGTCCCCCTGACCCAATTCCCTGAGGACAGCCTCCTTGAATCATAAAATCTGGTATTACTCGGTGAAATTTTAAACCGTTATAATAAGGTATTCCTTGAGGTTTTACTTTATTTTCTAAATTTCCTTCGGCTAGAGCCACAAAATTTCCCACAGTTCCTGGTGTTAAGTCATGTGTAAGTTTTACTAAGATACTACCTTTAGTAGTATTAAATTTAGCATATATTCCGTTTTCCATATTTTGTTTATTTTTTTGCAAAATTACAATTTTATAGATGATAAAAAAATTATCACTCAATGTAATCTAATTACATTGTTTTATGAAAAAATTGTTTTTTTATATTTTAATTTTTTTCTGTAATACTTTAAATAAAAGAACACCTAACATAATGTTAAGTGTTCATAGGGTTTAAATAATATATGTATTTAAAATTTACAATTTAGTAATAATAAATTCAGAACGTCTGTTTGCTTGATGTTGTTCTTCGGTACAGGTTGATTCATTAGTAGGTTCGCAACCGCAGTTGTTTACTAATTGTGATTCTCCAAATCCTTTAGCTGTTAGTCTGGTTTT
>JANXVF010000119.1 GCA_025351785.1 Flavobacterium sp. | reverse complement strand
CTAATTTCAATTGGTGTTTTGCTTTTTTCAGGTTCAATATATTTACTGGCAACGATGAATATTACTACTATTAACTTCAAAGTTATCGGAATAGTAACACCTATCGGTGGATTGCTTTTAATACTAGGTTGGGGACTTTTTGCTATACAATTTATACAAAACAAATCATAAAATTTAATTAACTACAACGTTGTAATATTTATTTATTTACCTTTGACCAAATTTATAAAAGTAATACAAACTAAACTTCTATGGAGAATTACGCCCCGATTACGAAATCGATTTCGCTAGAAAAATATGGCATCATAAATTCACAACAAATAATCTATAATCCATCCTTTGAGTTTTTATATGACGAAGAATTAAATTCAAATTTAACAGGATTTGAACGTGGGCAACTATCCGAACTTGGAGCTGTAAACGTCATGACGGGTGAGTATACTGGACGTTCGCCAAAGGATAAATATATAGTTGAAGATAGCATTACAAAAGATTCTATTTGGTGGAATTCAGCAAAAGTGCCAAACGATAATAAACCTATTTCTCAAGAAACTTGGAATGCATTGAAGCTAACAACCATCGACCAACTATCAGGAAAAAAACTCTTTGTAATTGATGCTTTTTGTGGGGCTAACGAAAATACTCGACTAAAAGTGCGGTTTATAGTAGAAGTAGCTTGGCAAGCCCATTTTGTAAAAAATATGTTTATTCGCCCAACAGAAGATGAACTTGACAATTTTGGCGAACCCGATTTTATAGTTATGAATGCCTCTAAAACAAGCTTTAAAGAATTTGCAAAATATAATTTGAATTCTGAAGTGTACGTTGCCTTCAATTTGACCGAAAAAATTCAATTAATTGGTGGTACTTGGTATGGTGGCGAAATGAAAAAAGGAATGTTCTCGATGATGAATTATTATTTACCTCTTCAAGGAATAGCATCCATGCATTGCTCTGCAAATAAAGGAAAAGATGGAGATGTAGCTGTTTTTTTCGGACTTTCTGGAACAGGTAAAACAACTTTGTCAACAGATCCTAAGCGAGAATTAATAGGCGATGACGAACATGGTTGGGATACAGAGGGGGTTTTTAATTTTGAAGGAGGATGTTATGCAAAAACAATTGATTTAAGTAAAGAGAATGAACCGGATATTTATAATGCTATAAAAAAAGATGCACTTCTTGAAAATGTTACCCTAGATTTTGATGGAAAAATAAATTTTAAAGATGCATCAGTTACACAAAATACGCGTGTTTCATATCCTATAAATTTTATTCATAATATTGTAAAACCAGTTTCAAAAGCAGGACATGCCTCTAAAGTGATTTTTTTAACGGCTGACGCGTTTGGAGTAATGCCACCAGTATCAAAATTAACTCCTGAACAAACCAAATATTATTTTCTTTCTGGTTTTACAGCAAAATTAGCAGGAACTGAACGTGGTGTTACAGAGCCAACACCTACATTTTCAGCATGTTTTGGTAAAGCATTTTTATCATTGCATCCCACTAAATATGCTGAAGAATTAGTAAAAAAAATGAACCAACACAATGCAAAAGCTTATATGGTAAATACAGGTTGGAACGGTTCGGGAAAACGGATTTCTATTAAAGATACCCGAGCTATTATCGATGCAATTCTTGATGGGTCGATTGAAGATGAGGATTCTGAAATAATTCCAATATTTAATTTTGAAGTGCCTAAATCATTGAAAAATGTAGATTCTTCAATCCTAGACCCAAGAAATACCTACCAAAATAAAACGGAGTGGAGTGAAAAAGCAAAAAATTTAGCAACACTATTTGTAAATAATTTTGTACAATATACAGAAAATATCCAGGGGAAAAGCCTTGTAGAAGCTGGGCCTAAAGTCTAATAAGTATAATTAAAATCTTAAAATAAAGTTCAACATTTAGTTGGACTTTATTTTTTTATAAATTATCCGAATCTAGTAGCGCAATTTTAAAAAGATGTTAAATTATTTTGATTGTTGTAATTGCTCATAATTTTATAAAAAAGGCAACTATTTGGAAAAAATCGATAAATTATTCAGCTTTCTGCAAATTTTGGGAGTGAAGAATTTTGAAGATTTTATTTAAAAAAGAAAAGGACAAGATTGGAATTTGATTTAAATACCAAAGCAAAGAATAATTTGGATAAAAATTGTGTGGCGTTAAGAGTGAAAAAATGCAGAAGTAGAATCTCATTGCGAAGTGAGACAATAATGCTAAGTTCTAGCTTATCTCTTTGGAGTAGTTATAAAACTTTGATTTTAATGACTGCTACTAAAAAAAAGATTCCCAACTAAATAAATTCAAAAACAACTTGAATTAACAAAGTATGTACCATTTTGAGCAATTGTTATTAAACTTCAAAAACTATGGACAAAAGATTTGCACCTTATATTTTACGAGGTTTGATTGAATTTGATGAAAAATATTTTAATGTGGTATCATCAGAAATAAAACAAGAAAAACTGATTCGTGGTCGTGGCGCAGTAGGAAAATGTATGCAAAAATTATGTCAGGGGTCAACTTTTTTTAGAAGATATTGAAATCAGGAAAAAATCAAACATTACAGATATTTGCAGACAAAAGTTTTGACAGAATACGCCTCTGAGCAAATAGTTGAAATCATTAAAGAATCCGTTTTAGAGAAAAGTATTCTTTTTACAGACTGAAACACACCATAAAATGATATAGTTGACCAGTTGAAATATACAAAACAGAGATGTCAAAACAAAGAAATAATTATAACGAATTTATGATAGATTCATCTGGAAATATAAAATGTAAAACGCTAATTTTTAGAAGTTACTACAAAATATAAGAAAAATATCCTCAATTATATCTAAATAAATTTGTTTACATGCTAAATAGAAAATATTATGAAAATACTGTCCGATAGAATAATTATTGCTGATATCGTCCCGCAACTTTGCGATAGAGCGGAATAAGGCAGACCCAAATTTTGATTAATCACTGACTTTGCAAACGCAAAATCAACTTTCAAATATTACCCAAACCCAGCTCTATCGCAAAACCGCTGTTAACAGATCGTAGTTTTTAGAATTTTGTTTTTAATGTTATCATAGAACTATTTATTGCGTCTTGAATTGAATTTTTTAGATTTTCAAAATCTTCTCCTTTTTTCCAATTTCCATTCATTTTAGCAACTGTTTGAAAAGTTTCTTGTTGTAAAAGTGAATTGTCTGATAAATCTACAACTTCTGTTTCAATGTTTACGTAACCGTTTTTGTCCAATTCAATCATTCCGTAATAACTCACTAGTATTCCGTATTTCACTTTTACGAACATTATTTCGTCAACATTATTTGTTGTTTTTAAATTTCGAAAATCTTTTTTACTGTATTTTTTATCAGAATTAGGTTTCTCAAATTTATTTAGTTTTTGATAGTCAACTTTTTCGTCAATAAATTGGAATTGTTTGTTTTTTGAATTAAACATATTTGTAATTTCTGCCTTTACTGTTTCATTTAGTTTGAAAGTTGGTTCTATTTTTCTCAACAGTTCAGTAAATCTATTTCCAGGTGTTAATGCCATATCTAACAATCCTTGTCCACCTGCTTTAGCCATTCCAATACTATCTACCTGAACTATAACACCAACTTTCTTACTATTATAGAATTGTTGATTTAGAGGTAAAGTTGTTATGCAACTCGTAACTGTTAATAAAAGTAAGATAGCAATGTTTAATTTAAGTAGTTTCATTCTTATTTTTAATTTATGTTTATAGTTAGTTTAATTTCAATATGTATTTTTTATAAATGCAATTTTTTCGTGCACAATGTCTGCCATCACAGAATTATGGCAGAAAAAGGTCAATCAAAAAAATTTTAATTTCCTGAAAAAACGGGTTTTCTTTTCTCTAAGAAAGCTGTTGTGCCTTCTTTAAAATCGTCTGTTCCAAAACATTTTCCAAAGTTTTTAATTTCGGTTTTAAAGCCATTTTCACCATCTTTAAAATTAGAATTAATAGCTTTTATCGCTTTGCTAATTGCCATTGGAGAATTTTTGATAATTTTTATACTAATACTTTTTACAAATTCTAAAAGTTCTAATTGTGGGACAATATGATTGACTAAGCCATAATTTAAAGCAGTTTGCGCATCTATCATTCCTGCGGTCATAATTAGTTCCATAGCCCTGCCTTTCCCAATAAGTTGTGGCAATCGTTGCGTGCCTCCATAACCAGGGATAACTCCCAGAGAAACTTCTGGCAAGCCGAGTTTTGCATTTTCAGACGCCACTCTAAAGTGACATGCCATCGCCAATTCTAGACCACCACCAAGTGCAAAACCATTTATTGCGCCAATAACTGGAGTGCCTAAATTTTCTATATAGTCAAACAACAATTCTTGTCCTTGTGCTGCTAACTGTGCACCTTCTTCGACACTAAAATTTGCAAATTCAGCAATATCAGCTCCGGCAACAAAAGCTTTCTCTCCTTGGCCAGTAATAATAATAACCTTAGTATTACTATCTAATTCTAAAGTTTTAAATGCATCGTGAAGCTCTTGAATGGTTTCAGTGTTTAAAGCATTTAACTTAGTTGGACGATTTATTGTGATTTGTCCAATTCCATTTTCGGTAGTAACAAGTATGTTTTTGAAATTCATTTTATTTGATTTTAGCTTTTAAATTATTGGCAATGTTACAAAAAAAGTTGTCCCTTTTCCTGTTTCGGTTTCAAAAGTAATCGTTCCTTTATAATTTTCGATTATATTTTTTATTATTCCTAAACCCAATCCCATTCCACTATTTTTTGTTGTAAATTTTGGTTCAAAAATGCGTTCAATATTTTCTGTTTCAATTCCAACTCCTGTGTCTTTTACTGAAATTACAACATTTTTTTCAATTCTTTTTACTAATACAATAACCGATTTTTCTATTTTATTTTCTGGGATAGATTGAATTGCATTTTTAACTAAATTAGTAATTATTCTTACTAATTGCGTTCGATCCATGATGGTAATAATTTCATTTTCGTCTGATTGAAAGGTCAAAAATTCTTCATTAAATATATCTAACGAAAAATCGACAACCTCCACTACATTTAGCGTTTCATTTTGTTGCGCTGGCATTGAGGCAAAGTTTGAAAAAGCTGATGCCACAGAGCTCATTGTATCTATTTGCTGAATTAAGGTTTTAGAATAATCATTTATTTTTTGCTTTAAATCAGGATCTTCAGGGTTAAACTTTCGCTGAAAACTTTGAACCGTAAGTCTCATAGGCGTGAGTGGATTTTTTATTTCGTGAGCAACTTGCTTTGCCATTTCGCGCCATGCCTGTTCTCTTTCGCTTTGAGCCAGCATGGTTGCACTTTCTTCTAGCTCGTCGACCATGGCATTATATGCCTTTATTAACGAATTAATTTCTTTACTATTTGCCTCAATTACAATTTTCTCATTCTTTTGATTGAGGCTGGTTTCATTAATTTTATCTGAAATAGTTTTTAATGATTGTGTGATGTATGACGATAAAAAATAAGCCAAACCAAAAGCAATAATCAACATAAAGAAGTAAACTTGACTCAGTTTTATTAAAAATTCTTGAATTTCGTTTTCATAAAAACTATCATCTTCTACATAAGGTAAATTTAAAATTCCAAGTGGTTTAAATTTATCATTTTTAATTTGGCTAAAAGAAGATCGGATTTTAATTCCGTCAATACTTTTGATGTCTACATATCGTTTTTCTATTGACGATTGAACTAATTTAATTATATATTTTGGTACAGGTGGCGAAATACTATCGACTGAAAATGAAGATTTAGATGATTTTAATAATTTCCCGTCAAGCGAATATATATTTATTTCAAGATTATGAATATCGGCAAGTTCGTGTATTTTGTCTTTAAAAATTAATGGAAGGTTTTTTTCTGTTAAAGGATACGTTGTGGTAGATAAAACATAATTTATGTGTTCTTTTATGGCATTTTCTTTTCTGTCTAATAGCTCTTGATGATACTTTCGAGCTTCATTTTTAAATTGAATCAACGATATAGATGCCATTAAAATTGAAGCAATCAATATCAATACAATCATAGAAAGGAAAATCCTAATTCGTAAGGAAAGCATTGACATTTTAAAACCTTGAATCATATTTTAACTTATTGAATATTAGAATTTTGGGTTAATTGAAATCAAATTACAAATTTAAAACAAAGATAAGGAGCAAATACCTTATTCCCAGAAATTATTACAATTACAATCGCTACGAGAAAACCTCTTTTAAAACTGAGAGCGATTTTGGCATTTTAAAACCATCTAAATGTATCGAATAATAATCTAAGAGTATTTTTAAAACAATTTGTCTCTCTGTTAATGAAAATGTTTTTGAAGTAGAATCGAATTTTAAATCGATTAGTTTTTTAAATAAACTTGTTTGATGTTGCGATATACAATTTGTGCTTTGAAAAATTGAAAATATCCCTTCAGCTAAATCAAAAAAATCATAATTTAACTGAGATATATCAGGATAAAATCCTAGATATTTTGTCATATCCAACATTAAAATTAAATGAAAATTTGAAATTTCGTCGTGATGATCTAGCCACAACAAGGCGGTTTCTAAAAATGTAAATAAATCTTGATTTTTTTCTTCTTCATGAATAGCGTGTAGAATTATTTCTGAAAGAAAAAGCACAATTGTACTTTTATAAATTGTAGTGTTTATAGTTTGAAAAGCGGTTGCGAGTTTTATTTCATTAAAATGTTCTAAAGTTCCTTTATTTTTATGATTTGCCTCAATTTCCAGAATAGTTAAGGGTTGAAAATAGGCGATTTTTTGGGATGATTTTCGGTTTGAAAAAGCATTTTGTACAAAATAACTTTTTAGTCCTTCGCTTTCGGTAAAACACTTAACGATAAGGCTTTTCTCCTGATATTTTATCGTCGATATTACAATTGCTTTTGTTTTGACTAACATTATCTGATAATCATTACTTTTTTTACCGTAGTATCAACTCCGTCTTGGGCTGAAATTAATATAAGATAAACTCCAGAGGCAACTTTATATTTACTAAAAGCGGTTGTGTCCCATTCTACAGTGCCTCCTTCGGATGTGACTTCGTAAACTAAGTTTCCTTCAATATCAGTAATTTTTACAACAGCTTTGTTTGATAAACCCGAGATTTTTACAGTTCCTTGATATTCTGGCCGAACCGGATTTGGATAACAATACACGTTTTCTAAAGTTTCACTTGCTCTAGTTGCAGACCCTTTAAAGGAAACCAATCCGTTATTAGTAGCAAAAAAAACTTCACCAGTAACGCCATCAATTTCTATATCGTTTACTGTATTGCTGGGAAGTGGAGAGTTATCGGTAGTAAAATGATATAGCGTTTCTTGACCATTCGGAGAGACTAGAAAAACACCACCATCTGCTGTTGAAACCCATTTTCTGTTAGCTCCATCTACCGCAATATCAATAATAAATTGATCATAAAAAAGTTCTTGAGCCAAGTCATTTTCGAGAATTATTATAGCTTTAGATTGAATGTCTGTATCTGTTAAAAAAGAATCGACAGATGGTATAATTCTTAAACCTTTTGCTGTTCCAATCCACATTTGATTTTTTGTGTCCAAAGCTACACATCTAACGTCTTGATCTGGTAAGTTTCCGTTTGTACCAGTAAAAATAATTATATGTTTATCATTTTGTGTTTCGTTAAAAGCTAATAATCCGTTGTGAGCAGTTGGAATCCACTTTGTATTATTTTTATCAATCACCATCAAAGGATAGCTTTCATTTTTAGCGTCAGATAATATATTTGTAAAATCAAATTGTTGCCATTGTCCGTTAGATTTAAGAACTTTAAGTCCTTTTGGTGTTAAACTATTAGTAACCCAAATATTGTTATTTTTATCAAATGTTGCCCCATTTATTCGAACATCTATATAAGCAGGATTTGGTGGCGAAAGTATTAATGATTCTAATCCTGAAGTTCCTGTATTGCTAGAATTATATAAAATAGTTGGGATTTCGTTTTCTACTTTTAACAAACCCGAAAAAAAAGATGAAACATAAAATTGATTTTCATTATTTGGATTTATGGCAATATTTGATAACGATTTTGCTCCAAATAAACTAGAATAAGGAATTATTGACCAACCATTTTCTTGCGTATATTTACTTATCGGGAAAACCCCCAAACCGTTTGGTGCATAGGGATTATACTCTTTGTTGTAGCCTCCATAAACTGCCCATAATGCTTTTGAAGATTTTTTTAATCTAAATATAGAATTGTTTTGAGGTCCGTTTGGTAAAATAAATTCAAAGTTATTTGAACTTTGAATTGAGGTAGTCACAATTCCGTTTTCGTTTGTACCAATATATAAATTATTATTTATTTGAGTAGCACAAGAAAACGTTACTGGAATTGAAGAAATTTGACTTTTTAAAACATGAGTAGCTTGCTGTAAACTTGTGTTTAAAACATAAACTTCATTTTGATTTGTAATAATAACATAATTCTCATCAGATCGAATATCAATTGCTGACAAACTCATATTTAAAATTGTAGTTGGTGTATTGCCTACAAACTTGCTAACTTTGGCATTACTATCTGAAGCAATAAGTTGATTTTGAAAAGTAACAATGCCACTCCATGAATTAGAATTAAAAACAATCCATTGATTATAATCTACAATATTAGGATTAGAAAGTTGGACTTTTTTTATCCCAAAATTATCAGTTACAGCATAAATCTCATCATTAAAAACCGTTGTTTGATAAATTTTTGTTTGCTGTCCTGAATTTCCTATGTAATATGTGTCGCCAAATTCCAAAGTTGTTAAATCAAAAACTGTAATGCCATAATCGGCACTGATATAAATTTTATCTTGATATTCAAAAAAATGATTTATTTTTTTTATGAAAGGAGATACGGGTAACTCTGCTAGAATTCCATTTTTAAATAAAATAGTTCCGTCCTGATTTATTACTAAAACTAAACCATTTTTGTTTCCAATTAAGGTTTTACTAAACGTTTTACTGTGATAGATTGCCGAAACATTTTGCATTTTTAAACCATCAATAGAGTTGATAGTTTTGATTTCATTTGTAGTTAAATTTTTAAAGAATATAGAGTTTTCAGAACCCGCATAAATATTTTCGACAGATTCTGACAGATCAACAATTTTATTGTATGAAAAATAACCCTGCCACTGCGAATTGTTTTGGGAAAGTCCAAATAAAGACAAAAAAAGCAGAAACAACAAGCATAATCTTCTAAACATATCAATACCAGATAAAATACAAATATAATATAAACGCAATAAGTAAATTATTTATATATCGAATTTACTTTATTATAAATGGTTGTTTGAAGTCGTTTTATTTATATAAAAATTAGAATTTTTTAAAAAGCATAATTTAACCCAAGACCAAATGTTTGACGTGTTTGAAATCCAGAAAATGCATTGTCATCATAAAGCGTTTGAAATGCAAAATTTGTAGAAAGAATTTTATTAATTTTCATATTAATATTTAGGGTGTAATCAATATCAACATTTTGCGGTTTATCTAAATAATTTGAATAAAGATTTAATATGTTTTCAAAAGTAACATTTTCTATTGGCGAAAATTTATAATATCCATTTATTGCGGCACCAAACTCATATCTAGATATTTTTCCTTGCTCCACGCCAAACGAAGTTCCAAATTGCGTAAATTGCTGGTCTACAACTATTAATTTACTGGTTGCAGGTGCAAAATTTACCTTTAAATTATCACTTTTTTTCCAAAGCATACCAGGACCAAATTGAAAATAAGCTGGTGAAAAAAAATGTGAAGTTTTTAAACCACTTGCTAAATCAAAACCACTATCTAATTGAGATTTAAAATTAAAAAATAACGAATAATACCAGTTTCCCGAGGCTTTTTTTCCAACAATTGAATTAAATTGAAGTCTGTCGTCTGATTTTTGAATGTTTTGACCGCTCAATTTAGTCAAACCATATCCCGCTGTAATTTTATTATCCCACGTTAAATTATCTTTTTTATAGTTGAAATCATAATTGATTCCTAAATTTCCTGCAAAACTATTTTGACCCCCACCCAGCCAATTACTAAAAGAGGATTGATTTGCCAGTAATGTAAAAATGCCTCCTGACTTCCATCCAATTGCTTTTTCAGACAAAGTTTTTGAAGATTCCTCAGTCTTTTTAAGAATTTCTTTTTCGCTTTCTTGAGCAAAAGCAATGTTGCTAATTAAAACAAATAATAGTGTAGTTAAATGAATTTTCATCTTGGTTAGTTTATGAATTTGATGGCAAATTAATGTAAAACTATACTTAAAATTTTACAATTATTTAATTATCAACAAAGAAATTTGTTACAGTTTATTTTTCTTAAATATTGGAACTGCCGAGCAAGCTTCGCCATACATAATACTTTTTGCAACTTGTTGAAGTTTTTGCACAGCCATTAAATAAGCACTTTCAGGAACAGGTTTTTTTGAGCATCCTTTCAATATTATTGCTTTATCTTGATATTTTGAGTAATCAATTTTAGATAGCATTTCTTGAAACAAATAAGTTTCTAAATCAATTATGGAGCCAGACACAACTTTTTTAGCAAATGGAACAACATGAACTGCTACTAAAATTTTTGCCCAAGCGGGAACTATTGCATCTGTCGAACAATTTATTGCAACAAATTGATCTTTATATTGAGACCAATTATGATTTTTTAAAATGATTCTGAAGTCGTTTTCTTTTAAAATATATCCTTCTTCAAGCCACTGCGAAATATCAATTTGAACCCGATTTCCAGCGGGATAAAAATCTTCAAGATCAAAGACCAAAAGAGCTGAATTTGCTACTTTATTTATTATTTCTGCCATAATACTGATTGTCGGTAGTCAATTGCAAAATCTAAAAACTGATTACAAGTTTTAAAGCATTCCAAGTTCTAGCTTTGCTTCTTCACTCATCAAATCTTTGCTCCAAGGCGGATCGAATGTAATTTCAACTTCACACGATTTGATAGTCTCAATTTGTACAACTTTTTCCTCAACTTCGCGTGGCAACGATTCGGCAACAGGACAATTAGGTGATGTTAAGGTCATCAAAATTTTAACCTCATTATCTTCATTTACCATCACATCATATATTAATCCTAATTCATAAATATCTACTGGAATTTCTGGATCGTAAATACTTTTTAAAACTTTTACAACGCTTTCTCCTAAATTTATATCGTCTTTAAACTCTTCCATTTATGCTATATTTATTTCAGCATTACTGCTGCATATTTATTTGTTACTAATTCTGCGATTGATATGCTAAAGCATACATTTTAATTTGTTTTATCATCGATACTAATCCGTTTGCACGCGTGGGCGATAAATGACTTTTTAAACCTATTTGATCTAAAAAATCGGTATCCGATGCTAAAATAGCTTCTGGGTTTTGATTTGAAAAAACACGAATCAAAATTGCAATAATTCCTTTGGTAATAATGGCATCACTGTCTGCACTAAAAACAATTTTATTATCAATTTTATCTCCCTGAAGCCAAACTTTAGATTGACATCCTTTTATGATGTTTTCTTCGGTTTTGAACCTTTCATCTATTAAAGGAAGATTTTTTCCTAAATCAATAACATACTGAAAGCGTTCGTCCCAATCCTCAAACATTGAAAATTCGTCAATAATTTCTGCTTGTATTTCTTTGATGGTCATGGTTAATTTTTAGCAAATGAATTTATCTTATTTACCAGTTTTTCAATTTCAACAGGTGGAAATCCGTGATCAAAATCTGTAGTTTGATATTCTTTTTGGTCAGAATATAATTTCAAATTTGCTATAGCAGCACCATCATAAAATCGCTTTTGAGTTGGATCTTTAAAAGTCGACACATTATCTAATTTTACTTCTTTAAAAATTGTTGATAATTCGTTCCAATCTTTATCCGGAATTGGCATAGCAGTTCCTTTATCTTTCAAATTTCTATCTGTTGAAACAAAAGCTTGATTGTTTTCGATTGTTATTTTACGATAAAAACCTCTTGAGTTTGCTTCATAAATTAACTTCATACTATTTGCTTGCTTTTGCAAAACTGAGCTTTTTTCAACTGCTTTTTTCTGACAATTACAACTTGTTAAAGTTAAAAATAATGCCAATAAAATTGATAATGTCTTCATATTTTCTAGTTTTTAAAGCAACATTGTTTTCGCTTTTTTAATCGCATCAACCATAAAATCAATTTCTTCTTTAGTATTATAAAATGCAAAACTTGCTCTTATTGTTCCTGGAATTTTGAAAAAATCCATGATTGGTTGAGCGCAATGATGACCTGTTCTTACTGCTATACCTTTATTGTCAATAATTGTTCCAATATCATAAGGGTGAATTCCATCAATATTAAACGAAATTACGGAAGTTTTTTCTTTGGCAGTACCAAAAATTTTTAAACCTTCAATTTCTAGCAATTTTTTTGTTCCATATTCTAAAAGTTCCTTTTCGTATGCTTCGATATTTTCAAACCCAATTCCGTTTAAATAATCAATAGCAGTTCCAAGAACAATTCCTCCGGCAATATTTGGTGTTCCTGCTTCAAATTTGTGAGGTAAATCGGCATAAGTTGTTTTTTCAAAAGTAACTTCTTTTATCATTTCGCCTCCACCTTGATATGGTGGTAATTTTTGTAGCCATTCTTCTTTTCCATATAAAATTCCAGTTCCCGTTGGTCCACAAATTTTATGTCCCGAAAAAACATAAAAGTCACAATTCAATTCTTGAACATCTGGTTTTAAATGCGGAACAGCTTGAGCTCCATCAATTAATATTGCAGCACCAAATTCATGTGCTTTATCAATCATATACTTTATCGGATTTAAAGTTCCCAAAGCATTTGAAATATGATTTACAGTTACAATTTTAGTTTTATCTGATAGTAATTTATCAAATTCCGATATAATCAATTCGCCATCTTCATTCATCGGAATTACCTTTAACGATGCTCCCGTTTTTTCGCAAAGCATTTGCCAAGGCACAATATTACTATGATGTTCTAATGCCGAAACCAAAACCTCATCGCCAACTGTTAAAATCGATGCAAAACCATTTGCGACTGCATTGATAGAATGTGTAGTTCCAGAAGTAAAAATCACTTCGTATGGAAACTTCGCATTAATATGATGTTGAATTTTACCTCGAGAAACCTCGTAAGCATCTGTCGCCACTTGACTTAAAGTATGAACTCCCCGATGAATATTGGCATTAATTTCCTGATAGTATTTGGCAATAGCATCAATCACAACTTGTGGCTTTTGCGAGGTTGCACCATTATCAAAATATACCAATGGTTTGCCGTTTACTTTTTGTGAAAGTATCGGAAAATCTGCTCTTATTTTATTTATATTCAACATATTATTTAGAAAAATTCTAAATACAAAAGTAATACAATTGTTATTTAATTTTAAGAAACATTTGTTAATAATTATTGAAATTATTTTTGAAAAAGCCTACTATTTGAACTGTATTAATTATTTTTAATGATAACAATTTGTGTTTATTTTTATAAATTGCATAAAAAAAATACAATGAAAAAAACATTTAAATATCTTGGAATTGCACTTTTAATCCTCCTGATTTATTTATGCTACATAACTTATCCTAAACTCGATTTAATATCAGGATTTTCTGCTAAAAGTATTGCTTCTGGACATTTTATAGATAATAGAAAACAAGAGGTTATTGAAAAAGGCGATAATGATATTGATTTAATAAGTCTTGCAAAAAATAAAATTAATGATTCTGAGAAATTTGCTACAGCGTCTGTTTTTGGCTTAAAACCACGAAAAGCTATTTACAGAGAGGGTCTTGGCGCGACTTTAATAAACGATAATTTTGATGTTTCTAAACCTTATGAAGTTCCGAAAAGATCTAAAAGAAAAGTGAACGTTTTCCCTTATGGAGATGTTGATCAGCTTGATACTGTTTTTTCAAACATTGATTATGCAAAATTAAATGCTACTGTTGCTAATGCTTTTGACAAAAAAGGCAAAAAAAACAAACGAACACGTTCAGTAATTGTGATTTACAAAGATAAAATCATTGCAGAAAAATATGATACCAATTTCAATAAAAATTCTAAAATTTTAGGTTGGTCGATGACAAAAAGTATAACGGCTACTTGCTTTGGAATTCTAGAAAAGCAAGGCAAATTTGACATCAATAAACCCGCTCCAATTATTGCTTGGCAAAAAGATGAACGCGCTATTATTAAAACCAGCGATTTACTTCACATGAACTCTGGTTTGGAATGGGAAGAAAATTATACTAAAATTTGTGATGCCACCAAAATGCTTTTTCAAGCAGAAGATATGGGACAAATGCAACTTGAAAAACCAGCTAAATTTCCACCAAATTTGCATTGGAATTACTCATCTGGAACGACAAATTTATTGTCTAAAATTTTACGAAATCAGTTTAAAACGCATCAAGAATATTTAGATTTTTGGTATTCATCGTTACTAGATAAAATTGGAATGAATTCTGCTTTGGTTGAAACCGACATGGCTGGAAATTTTGTGGGTTCGTCCTATGGTTGGGCAACTACAAGAGATTGGGCAAAATTTGGTTTGCTGTATTTACATAAAGGAAATTGGAACGGCGAACAATTATTTAACGAAAGTTGGGCAAAATTTGTAGCCACCCCAACCAACACTTCCAACGGACGCTATGGCGGACAATTTTGGTTAAATGCTGGCGGATATTTTCCTGATGTTCCAAGAGATATGTTTTATGCAAGTGGTTTTCAAGGACAAATGGTTGCAGTTTTTCCAAGTCACGATTTAGTAATTGTGAGAATGGGATTGAGCGAAGATTTTGATTTTAATGGATTTTTGAGTCAGATTTTATTATCTATAAATAAATAAAACTTCCTTTTTCTTAAATGATAAATTTTTAATTTAAGTATTTAATTATTTTCTTAAATAATAAATTTTTAATTTAAGTTTTTTTGCTTTTTACTTAAATAATAAATTTGTTATTTAAGTTTTTTTGCGTTTTACTTAAATAAGGTTATCTTTGTTTAAGTTTAAAGAAAAATAAAATGGAATCATTTGTTTCTGGTCAATACATAAACCAAGGTTATTATAAAAGTTTTCAACCAAGTCTTATTAATAAAAATTGGGTTTTAAACAACATGGAAGTTATTCAGTTATTAAGCAAAGCAGATAGGCATCTAGGTAGATTAGATATGTATTCTGAATATGTAAATATTGATTTGTTTATTAGAATGCACATAGCTAAAGAAGCTACTCAGTCATCAAAAATAGAAGGCACGCAAACTAATATAGAAGAAGCTTTTTTGAAAAAAGAAGAAATTGCATACGAGAAAAGAGATGACTGGGAAGAAGTTCAAAATTATATTAGCGCAATGAATGAAGCAGTTAAATTATTACATAGATTGCCTTTTTCGTCTCGATTAATAAAACAAACACATAAAATTTTACTTCAAGGAGTTAGAGGAGAACACAAATTACCAGGAGAATATAGAACAAGTCAAAATTGGATTGGTGGTGCAACAATAAACGATGCTGTTTTCATTCCGCCTTTTCATGCTACAATTAATGATTTGATTTCTGATTTAGAAATTTTTGCTAATGATGAAATTAATCCATTACCTGATTTAATTAAAATAGCAATTATCCATTATCAATTTGAAACGATTCATCCATTTTTAGATGGTAATGGAAGAGTTGGACGATTGCTTATAACTATTTATTTGGTCAGCAAAGGTATTTTGAAACAACCTATTTTGTATTTATCTGATTTTTTCGAAAAAAACAGAATGTTATATTATGATAATCTTATGCGCACAAGAACACATAATGATATTAATCAATGGCTTAAATTTTTCTTGACTGGAGTAATTGAAACAGCAAAAAAAGGTGTGACAACATTTGATGGAATTCTACAACTTCAAAAAACATTAGAAGAAAAACTTAAAACTTTAGGAAACAGAAATGTTGATGCTAGAAAAGTGGTTGATTATCTTTATACACAACCTATAATTGAGATTAACAAAGTCGGAGAATTAATTCAAAAATCTGCTGTTACTGGGTATAAGTTACTTGCAGATTTAGAAAAATTAAATATAATTAAAGAAATATCTGGTGCAGAACGAAATAAACTCTATGTTTTTAAAGATTATCTAGATTTGTTTAATCAAGATTAACTGAATACAATCAATAATATAGCCCAGATTATCTCACTGAAATAATATTTTTAGTGGTGTTCGATGAATTTCATTTGAAGAGAAAATAAAAAAGTTCCGAGTATTTTCGGACTTTTTTATTATAACGGAAAGCTGGAAAATGGTTTGCTAAAATGCCCAAGTCATTCGCTTCTAATTTTTACAAATCAAACGCCAAATTAACCCCTAATTTCTAAGCAATAATTTTGGTTAAACGCTGGCGGATATTTCTAAAATGTACCAAAAGATATGTTTTATACAAGCGGCTTTTAAGGACAAATGGTAGTTGCTTTTCCTAGTCAAGATTTGGTGATTGGGTGATTGGGACTAAGCGAAGATTTTGATTTTAATGGGTTTTTGAGCGAAGATGTTAGAAGTTTGGGGAAATAATTTATACAAATTATATAATTTTTTTCGAAAATAATATAACTGTAAAATATTATAATGAGAATATCTTTGAAATTCAATTTTTGATTAAATAGTTTAACTCAAAAACAAATTTAAAAATAAAATCTTATGAATATGAAACGAATTTTTGGCGGATTACTTAGTCTTCTTGGCATAGGTGGCCTTATTTATACAGCGGTAATTTTCACAAACACTTCTGGTAGCGAAAGAGATGTAAAATCATTAATAATATATGGTGTTTTAGGCGCAGTATTCTTTATATCAGGTATTGGATTAGTAAAAACTACAAAAGACGAGTCATAAATTATTTAAAACATAGAAAACTTTCCGAACAAATTGGAAAGTTTTTTAAGTAATATTAAGTTACTTAATTTCTACAAATCAAACCCTAAATTAACACCTAATTTTGTAGCAATAATTTTAGTAATTCGTTGTTTTAATGCTGGTATTTTGATGCTTTCAATGACTTCATTTGAAAAAGCGTACATCAATAATGCTTTGGCTTCTTTCTTAGGAATTCCGCGTTGCTGCATGTAAAACATTGCGCTTTCGTCTAGTTGACCAATCGTGCAACCGTGTGAACATTTTACATCATCAGCAAAAATCTCCAATTGTGGTTTTGCGTTTATCGTTGCTTTATCGCTTAACAAAATATTGTTGTTTTGCTGAAAAGCGTTGGTTTTTTGTGCTTCTTTTTCTACAAAAATCTTACCGTTAAAAACTCCTGTTGCACTGTCGTTTAGTATATTTTTATAATTCTGGTGGCTTTCGCAATTTGGCGTTGCGTGTTGCACCAACGTGTAATGATCTACGTGTTGCTTGTCGCCAATAATTGTAATTCCTTTTAGGGTTGAATCTATATGTTCGCCTTGGTGATAGAAATTCAGGTTGTTTCTGGTAATATTTCCACCAAAAGTAAAGGTGTGAACCGAAGCGTGACTTTGTTCTTTTTGGGCGATGTACGTATTATCAATTAAATTGGCAGATTGCAAATCGTTTTGAATTTTGTAATAATCAACAATGGCACGTTTCTGAACAAAAATCTCGGTTACGGAATTAGTCAAAACTGGATTTTCGTTTAACGATTGATGTCTTTCAATTATTTGAACATGAGCATTTTCGCCCACAATTACCAAATTTCTTGGTTGAACCAAAAGTGCATTTTCTTTTCCTGTTGAAAAATAAATGATTTCGATTGGTTTTTCTACAACCTTACTTTTTGGAATGTTGATGTACGCGCCTTCGTTTGCAAAAGCAGTATTTAAAGTCGTTAACGATTCGTCTTTACTGGCAATTTTGTTGAAATATTCATCAATTACCATTTTGTATTTTGGTTTGGTCAATGCCGATGATAGTAAGCAAACATCCAATCCGTCGTGTGTTGTTGATGATAAAAACGAAGAGAAAATTCCGTCTACAAAAATGACTTTATACGTGTCAATTTCGTGGATAAAATATTTTTTTACTTCCGAGAATTCAATTGAATTTTCATGTTTTGGAAACACTGAAAAGTCATTTTTTAAAATTGAATTCAGCGATGTATATTTCCAAGCTTCCTCTTTTTTGGTCGGAAAACCTTTATTTTCAAAGTTTTTTATAGCCGAAGTTCGGATGTCGTGCAAATCGGAATTCACATCGATCTTCTCTTCAAACGCCATAAAAGACGAGATTAATTTTTCTTTTAATTCCATTTTATTTTAGTCTTAAAGTCGAAAGTCGAAAGTCAAAAGACTGTAGATTGCGACTAAATGTTATTGATGGTTTTTTATTTGAAAATCTTTAAAGTTTTATAGAGAATAATAATCTCTTTATGACTTTAGACTTTATAACTTTGGACTCAGGTACTTAATAAAACCGCTTAACAGTTTTGATATTTCTGTAACTGATTCTAATAGCTCTTCAAATTCTTTCTTTGTTATGTATTCTAAATCAAATGCTAAATAGATTTGTGAACGGACTTCGCCAGCTGAAGCTTTTGCAACATATAAAAAATAAATAAATTCTTTATCTGTATTTCTTTCAAAACCTTCTGCTATGTTTGAAGAAATTGAAATCGATGCACGTCTTATTTGTCGGACTAAATCAAAATCTTTTTTGAAATTTGGGTTTTCGGTTATCAGATAAATTCTTTTGTTAAAAATTCGCGATTTCTGCCATGAAATAATTTCTTCAAATGAACTGAATTTTCCCATCTTTCGACTTTAAGACTTTTGACTTTCGACTACTTCACTTTTAATCCAGTCGTATCCTTTTTCTTCCAATTCGTAAGCAAGCTCTTTTCCTCCTGATTTTACGATTTTTCCGTCCATTAAAACGTGTACAAAATCTGGAATGATATAATCTAACAACCGTTGGTAGTGCGTGATTACCAAAACGGCGTTATTTTGATTTTTAAGCTTGTTTACACCGTTTGCAACAATTCTAAGCGCATCAATATCTAAACCAGAATCTGTTTCGTCAAGAATCGCTAATTTTGGCTCTAGCATTGCCATTTGAAAAATCTCATTACGTTTCTTTTCTCCACCACTAAAACCTTCGTTTAACGAACGAGAAAGAAATTTACGGTCAATTTCTAACAATTCTGATTTTTCACGGATTAATTTCAGCATTTCGTTAGCTGGCATGTCTTCTTTTCCGTTGGCTTTTCTGGTTTCGTTTATCGATGTTTTGATAAAATTGGTAACAGAAACTCCAGGGATTTCAACAGGATATTGAAAAGAAAGGAAAACACCTTTGTGCGCTCTTTCTTCTGGAGCTAATTCAGAAATGTCTTCGCCTTCCAAAAGGATTTCTCCATCGGTAACCGTGTAATTTTCGTTTCCTGCAATGATGGAAGAAAGTGTAGATTTTCCAGCACCGTTTGGCCCCATAATTGCGTGGACTTCTCCTGCGTTTATTTCAAGATTTATTCCTTTTAGTATTTCTTTGTCTTCTACCGAAGCGTGTAAATTTTTTATACTTAACATTGATTTTTTTATTTATTATTCTCTGAAATATCAGCAAATGCGAGTATTATTTCTTTAAAATATGGATTTTTTCTTAATATAACTAATGAAATTGGAAAACGATTTTTATTTGAATCTACTAATACCTCATCTAATTTAAAAAAAGATTCTGTTTGATACTTATAAAACCAGTCGTCAAACTTTCTTCTTCGAATTTCTTGTTTACCATCGGCTGAATCACATATATAAATACAAATATTATAAGTGTTTTTAACAAAAAATTCTTTGAAAATTTCTGCAACAGTATTACTTACAGTTGAGTCTAAAGGAGGAGTTTTATGAGTTAAATTAATAGCTACATCAATAACAAATTCATATATTAAGTTAGAATAATTTTTATTTTCACTTAATAAGTAAGGCGATGGTTTAAATTTAATTTCGTAAACGATTCCGTTCTTTGTTTCAAAAATATAGCTGTTATTATTTCCACCTATAAAAGTAAAATCATATAACATTATTATTGTTTTTATTCTTCTCTCTCAATTTTTTTAAAGCTTCTTGAAATTCTGGCTTATCAACATCGTTTTTAATTTCTTCTTGAAGCTCTCTTTTACTCTTAATAAGGTAGTCAATTATTTCTTCTTGCTTAGTTCTTATTTTAGTTTCCATAAAATACTATTTTAAATATTTAAATCTATTTTATTAACCAACACTTCCTTCTAAAGAAATCTCAAGTAATTTCTGAGCTTCAACTGCAAATTCCATTGGTAATTTATTTAAAACTTCTTTACTGAAACCGTTTACAATTAACGCAATTGCTTTTTCTGTTGGAATTCCTCTTTGGTTGCAATAGAAAACTTGATCTTCACCAATTTTACTTGTTGTTGCTTCATGCTCGATTTTTGCAGAAGTATTTTTGCTTTCGATGTACGGAAAAGTATGCGCTCCACAATTATTTCCCAT
>JANXVF010000058.1 GCA_025351785.1 Flavobacterium sp. | reverse complement strand
AAAATCATCAAAAAAATTCCAAAATCATAAAATTCATTAAAACATTAACGAATTAAAAAACATTCAAAAATCAGAAGAATAAAGCCGTCGCATAACAGCGGTTTCAAGAAATGGCGAAAAAAGTGCAAAATTCATGTCTGTATTTCGCAAGAAATAGTATCTTAGCAGAAAGAACTCGGTTCCTAAGTTCGCCACTTCTTGAAGCCACGTGACGTTGGCAGTAATAATAGAAAAAATCACGTTGAAAACAGAATTTAAACTAAACTTTCGGAATCAATACAATTCATCAAAAGAATGTTTTAATATTTTATTGTGGCTGCTAATATTATTACCAATTATTATCTTTTATAAAAAAGGTAGTTTCTCTATTGAAATCTTCTTTTTTGCAATTATTTTTTGGTTACTCACTTCATTTACAATGATATTGCCTTTTCATATTCAATACTTAATTAAAAATTGGAATACAAAATTGATTATTAATGACGCAGAAGAAAAAATAGAAATTCATGTCAGAAAAGCAGTAAGTGTTTTTAATTTTTCAGAAATTAAAACTCAAAGACATATTCTTGGTCATTATAAACCAGGAAGACAAAAAAGTTGGACACCAATTCCTTTTGATTATTATGGTTATGTAAATATTAAAACAAATGACGACAGAAATTTCACAATAACTTCTCTTATTGCTGATCCATTTAAATTTCCTTTGAAAATAGATTCTACTGTTTATGGATTTCCTTTCATAAAAAAAGAAATTACAAGAAAAGATTTAGAAACTATCAAATCTGTAAAAGAAAAAGAAACTGAACGGCGAATAAATTATTTTATTAAAAACTTCAAATCAACTTCAAGGGTTGAATTAAGAAAGAGATTAGAAAATGAAAAACTGCTTGATAAAAATGCGAAAATAGCAATAGAAAGAATTTTAGAAAGTGAAAAATAAATTACTACTGCCAACAGCGGTTTCAAGAAATGGCGAAATAAATTGCTAAATTCATGTCTGTCTTTCGCAATAAATAGTATCTTAGCAGAAAGAACGCATTTCCGAAGTTCGCCACTTCTTGAAGCCACGAGACGTTGGCAGTAACCTTGGTTGTAAACCTAATGAAGACACTATGAAGAAATTAATTATAATAAGTAGTTTTATTTTTTATGCATTTGTAATAAGCTCTTGCTCAAAAGAAAATAGTGATGATGGAAAAGCCTACTACAAATTTGTAGCTAATGATTTCAATTTCATCATAAATTATAATTATGTAAATGATCAAATCATAATTTATGAAAATCAATTTGGTGAACAATTGCATTTTAAAGTTATATCAAACATATTGAAAAAAACCTCCAAATACTCTGGCAGTGGTTTTGTTGGAAGCTATAGTTCTTTAGATTACTACTATGATAATAAAACTATTCGTTTATTTATAATTGAAAATGGCGAAATTTATAATAGTAATCAAATAATTTATAATTTTTCTAAAAGCCAAAATATTTTTAAAAACGCATTAGATTTCCCGCTTTGGAATGAATCCAGTAGTTCTTTTTTTGACGAAATTGATACCCCTTTTGATGTAAGTTTATTTGAGTATAACTCGAGTAATAAATTACAATTAAATGTTAATGGCCATACATTTGAAAAAGTGGTAGAAATAAACTCAAATAATAATTCACTATTGAACATTGTAAATGGAAGCATTTTAAATAGAAATATAAATAAAATTTGGTATGATTTTGAATTTGGTATTGTCCAATTCAAAGATATCAATGGAAAAATTTGGAAAGTTAAATATCCTCAATAAAAAGGCTATCTGCCAACAGCGGTTTTGCGATATTGCGGGTTTGGGATTTATCAGAAAAGAAGTTTTTAACTCAATAATTTATTTATATTTGTGATGGCTCGGTGCTATATCGTCCGCAACATCGCAAAGCGCGCGAGACGTTGGTGGCAATTTTTCCTCTGAAACAACGTTAATATCTAAAATTAAACCAAAAATATTTATGACTCAAATTAAATCAATTCTGTTAATA
>JANXVF010000051.1 GCA_025351785.1 Flavobacterium sp. | reverse complement strand
AGAAAAGCATGTTACCGCTTGGGATGATCCAAGAATGAGTACTATTTCTGGAATGCGAAGACGTGGTTATACTCCAGCATCAATAAGAAATTTTGCTAATACTATTGGAATTGCTAAGCGTACCAATTTAATTGATGTTTCGCTTTTAGAATTCTGTGTTCGTGAAGATTTGAACAAAACAGCTCCAAGAGTTATGGCGGTTTTGAATCCTGTGAAATTGGTAATTACAAATTATCCAGAAGGAAAAGAAGAAATTTTAGATGCCGAAAATAGTCAAGAAGATGCAAGTTTAGGTTTCCGTCAAGTGCCATTTTCTAAAGAATTATATATTGAAAGAGAAGATTTTCAAGAGGAAGCCAATAAGAAATTTTTCCGTTTGACACCAGGAACAGAAGTTCGTCTAAAAAATGCTTACATCATTAAAGGTGAAAGTGTTGTAAAAGATTCAGAAGGCAATATTACTGAAATTCATTGTACTTACGACGAAGATTCAAGAAGTGGAAGTGGAACCGAAGCAAGCCAAAGAAAAGTAAAAGGAACGATTCATTGGGTTTCTATTCAACATGCTATTCAAGCCGAAGTTCGTTTGTATGACAGATTATTTACACATGAAAATCCTGATGGCGATAAAGAGGTTGATTTTAAAGAATACATCAATCCAAATTCGTTAGAGATTATTACAGGATATTTAGAACCAAGTTTAGTTTCTGCTAAAGATGGTGACCGATTTCAATTTCAACGTTTGGGATATTATTGTGTTGATAAAGATTCAACAACAGAAAAATTAGTTTTTAATAAAACTGTTGGCTTGAGAGATACTTGGGCAAAAGTAAGTGAGCAAGAGTAAAAATCGAAATTAAGATTGTACTCTTGAAAATTTTTAATGATTAACAACAATCTAAATAATTTAAGTAAATAATCATACTATTGAAAAATTTGGTAAATCGCTCCAAACTATTTAAACAATAAATGAAACTGCTTTATATTCAAAATTTGTTTGTGGTTTAATCGAGTTTGGTAAATCAAATTTTTGTAACTTTATTAAAATTTAAATATCATGTCAAAAAATAGTGGAAATAGCGCATTAGCACTTTTACTTGGTGCAGGAATTGGAGTTGGACTAGGAATATTGTTTGCACCAGATAAAGGCACAAAAACTAGAGAAAAACTTAAAGGAAATTTTGATGACTTAAAAGATGAAGCAAAATCAAAATGGGAATCATTAGAACTATTAAGTAAAAATAAATTTTCTAAAGGCAAACACGATTTTAAAGAAACTGTTGATGATATGCTTTCAAATTCAAGTTATAAAGCAGAGGAAGCTATTGTATATCTTGAAGAAAAACTAGAGCAATTAAAAAAGCAAAATGCTAAATTTCAAAAATAATGGCTTTCGAAGAACTTCAAGAAAACACAGATGCAATTCAGCAAAACACAAAAAAGTATATAGACAGTAGTTTAAGGTATTACAGGCTTTGGGGTTTTAAAGTTGCGATGAAATCGACAACATTAATTTTAAAATTTACTTTAATTGCGTTTTGTTTTACTTTTGTTTTACTTTTTTTATCAGTTGCGGGAGCATTTGCACTTGGTAAAATGTTTGATAATTATGCAATAGGGTTTCTAATTGTTGCTGGGGTCTATTTTGTTTTAGGATTATTATTATTTTTAGTAAAAGATAAAATCATCGAAGGACCTATTTTAGAAAAGTTTTCAGATATTTTTTTTAATGATTAAATTATGGCAACAATCAAATATTCATCTTACAATCAAATAGATAAGGAGCTAGAAATACTTAACCTTGAAAAACAAATTAACTATCAAAAATTACTTATAAGTATTGATAAAACTAAAGAATGTTTACTGCCTTCAAAAACAATTACAGTTTTGGGCGATTTATATCAAAAAACATTTTCAGGCACATATGGATTGTTACTAAAGTTAGTCATTCCATATATTTTCAACTGGTACATAAACAAAAAAAGAGGCGATTAAGCCTCTTTTTTACATTTACTATTTAAAATTATTTTAAAGTTTCATCTCCATTATCTGAAGTATCAGAAGGATTATAATCTAACGAAGAATGATTTCCTGTTTTCTTAACTCTAGGTGCTTGTTTTTTCATTTGTTCGCCAATAATATTTGAAGCTGTAAAACTTGTTACCATATTATTCAACATATCACTTGCGGCTTGTGGAGAATTTGGCAACAAAATTAAATTTGAATTTGTATCAGCTCCAATGGCTTGTAACGTATCATAATGTTGAGTAATTACTATCAATGCCGAGGCCTCTTGAGAGTTAATTCCTACTGCATTCAAAACCTCTACACTTTCTACTAAACCCTTTGCAATTTCTCTACGTTGATCGGCAATACCTTGACCTTGCAATTTTTTACTTTCTGCCTCTGCCTTAGCTTTTGCAACTATTCTTATTCTTTGTGCTTCACTTTCAAAGGTTGCCGCCGTTTTTTCTCTTTCGGCTGCATTAATTCTATTCATTGCATTTTTAACTTGAATATCAGGATCAATATCTGTTACCAAGGTGTTAATTATATCATAGCCATAAGTCATCATAGCTTCGTTCAATTCTCTTTTTACGGCAACTGCAATATCATCTTTTCTTAAAAAAACATCATCTAAAATTAACTTAGGAACCTCGGCACGAACTACATCAAATACATAAGCCGTAATTTGATCGTGTGGATATTCTAGTTTGTAAAAAGCTTCATAAACATGCTCAGGAATAACTTTAAACTGAACAGAAACTTTCATTTTTACAAACACATTATCTTTAGTTTGTGTTTCAATCATAATGTCAAGTTGTTGAATTTTTAGGTTTACTCTACCCGCAATTCTGTCAATTAAAGGAGTTTTTAACTGTAAACCAGAATTTCTGATGCTAGTAAATTTACCAAAACGCTCAATAACAACTGCAGTTTGCTGTTTAACAGTAAAAAATGAGGAAAAGAAAATTATTAATCCAAAAACGACTAAAGTAATAAACAATGCTTCCATAAATAAAATTTTATAAGTTATATGATTGTTATACGATAAAAATGTATGTTTGTTACAAATTAATCTTTTTAATGATGAAGAATTTACTCTTAATGTTCTTTGTAATTTGTTTTTCATGTGTCAGTTTTGCTCAATATGGTTATAGAGATGGAAACCGAATAGGAATTTCAGGTGGTTTATCTCAATCGACACTTTACGGATCAAATTTTAGTGCAAAACCAGGTACAGGTTATGGTGGCGGTCTTTCGGTAAGAGGAAACTATTATAACAATTGGAGTATGATTTATGGCATGCAATTTTTTATTAATACATTCTCATTAGAGTCAACAAAAGCACTTCAAAATAAAGATACTGAGTTTAGTTTATCAGGAGTTCAAATTCGTTTGTTATTGAGTTATAATATTGTAAAAGACCATGTTTCTGTCGATTTTGGTCCTGTTTTGCAAATTAATGGGAAAATGACTGTTAAGTCAGACGATGAGAAAAATATAATAAAAGGAACACTACTACAAGCAAATCAAATTTTAGATGTAGGTAATATCAACGGAAATTTTTATTTAGGTTTTTCAGCAGGTTCAAAAGTAGTTAGGGGAATTATTTTTTATCAATATGGTTTTACAAACATGTTTGGAAAACTCAATAGTGATGACGCATTAGTGATTTTAAACGGGAATCAAAAGTTTAAAGGAAACTTAGGTACCATTGGAGCTCAGATAATTTTTAACTTGTAGATAAAAATAATTACAGATACTTTAATGAATAGTAAAAAAGATTGAGCACTACAAACTAGCAATCGCTTTCTCCAATCGCTTGATGGTTTCTTCTTTTCCAAGCAATTCTACAATATCAAAAAGATGCGGACCTTTTAAAGCCCCAACTAAACTCAATCTAAATGGTTGCATTACTTTTCCCATTCCAATTTCGTTTTTAGTCATCCAATCTTTTACAATGGTTTCAATATTTATCGAAGTAAAATCTCCAATATTTTCCAAAACAGAAATCAATTGTTGCATTAAGTTTGGCGTTTCTTCTTTCCAATTTTTCGTAGCTTTTTCATCATAAGATGTTGGAGCAACAAAGAAATAATCTGATAATTCCCAGAAATCTGAAACGAAGTTAGCGCGTTCTTTAATCAACGAAGTTATTTTTGTCAACTTTTCGTCTGTCACACTGAGCGCAGTCGAAGTGCCTTTTTTATCTAATTCTCTTTTAAAACTTTCAGCCAAACTTTCATCACTTTGCTTCTGTAAATATTGATGATTGAACCATTTGTTTTTTTCAGGATCAAATTTAGCTCCAGCTTTGTGAACGCGATTCAAATCAAATTTCTCAGTTAATTCTTCCAATGAAAACAGCTCTTGTTCGGTTCCGTCATTCCAACCTAATAAAGCTAAAAAGTTAACCACAGCCTCTGGAAAAAAACCATTTTCTCTATAGCCAGATGAAACTCCTTCTTCGGTTTTCCATTCTAAAGGAAACACTGGAAATCCCATTTTATCGCCATCGCGTTTGGATAATTTTCCGTTTCCGATAGGTTTTAAAATCAATGGTAAATGAGCAAATTCTGGTGCTTCCCAACCAAA
>JANXVF010000043.1 GCA_025351785.1 Flavobacterium sp. | reverse complement strand
TTTTTAAGAACTTTAGATTTAGGTTTGCAATTATTAGATAAAGTTGTAGCAGAAACTAACGGAAAAGAAGTTTCAGGAGCAAAAGTTTTTGAATTGTATGATACGTTCGGATTTCCAAAAGATTTGACGGCATTAATTCTGAAAGAAAAAGGATTTTCGTTTAACGAATCCGATTTTGAAACAGAATTACAAAAACAAAAAGTGCGTTCTCGTGCGGCATCAGAAGTTTCAACCGAAGATTGGAAAGTTTTAATTCCAGGAAATGTAGAAACATTCGTGGGTTACGACCAAACTGAAAACGAAGTAAAAATCACCAGAATTCGTAAAGTAGATTCTAAAAAAGACGGAATTTTATATCAAATTGTTTTAGACAACACACCATTTTATCCAGAAGGTGGTGGACAAGTTGGCGATAAAGGAACTTTAATAAGTCGAAAGTCGAAAGTCGAAAGTCAAAAAGAAGAAATAGAAATAATTGACACTAAAAAAGAGAATAATTTGATTATTCATTTTGCTAAAAATTTACCAGAAGATTTAAACCAAACCTTTATAGCCAAAGTAAACACTGATTTAAGAACGTCAACATCCAAAAATCACTCTGCTACACATTTGATGCATTTGGCTTTGAGAACCATTCTTGGAACGCATGTGGAGCAAAAAGGTTCTTTAGTGAACCCAAATTATTTACGTTTTGACTTTTCGCATTTTTCTAAAGTTTCCGATGACGAATTACGCCAAGTAGAAGCTAGTGTAAATGCTCAAATCGGAGCACAATTAAAGTTAGTAGAACATAGAAATATTCCTATAAAAGAAGCATTAGATAAAGGCTCAATGGCTTTGTTTGGAGAAAAATATGGTGATAATGTTCGAATGATTGAATTTGGTGAAAGCAAAGAACTTTGTGGTGGAATTCATGTAAAAAACACTTCGGAGATTTGGCATTTCAAAATAATTTCAGAAGGAGCAGTTGCTGCAGGAATTCGTCGTATTGAAGCCATAACTGGCGATGCGGTAAAAGATTTCTACAAAAATCAAGAAAGTACTTTAGCAGAAATTAAAGAAACTTTGAAAAATCCGCAAGATGTTTTAAAATCGGTAATTTCTTTACAAGACGATAATGCTAAGCTGAAAAAGCAGCTCGAACAATTGGTAAAAGAAAAAGTTGACGGATTGAAAAATACCTTAGTTTCAGAATCTCAAGAAATAAACGGAATTAACTTTTTGGCAAAACAAGTAGATTTATCAATGAATGCGACCAAAGATTTAGCACAAGCAATTGGAACTTCAAAGCCAAATTCGTTTGTATTTTTAGCTTCTATTGAAGACAATGCTCCAAATATTCATTGCTATATTTCTAAAGAATTAGTTGCTGAAAAAGGTTTAAACGCCGGAACTGTAATTAGAGAATTAGGTAAATATATTGACGGAAATGGTGGAGGACAACCGTTTTTTGCATCTGGAAAAGGCAAAAATGTAAACGGAATTCGGAAAGCTTTGGAGAATGTGGTTGAGTTTGTGAAGTAAACTTCAAATTATAATATCAAAATATTAGTATCTATTTTGGTTACTATCGAATTGCACTATATTTTATAAGTCAGCATAGTGATTCAACTCCCAGAAAGCTTTATCACAAATGTGTAACAAAAAAGATAGCGGTCGAAATTACCCAACTAAAACATGAAATAAGGTTACTAAATAAAGAAAAAAACTTTTTGCTAGAGGCGTTGAAAAAAGAATGATTTTTTATTATCTTTAAAAGTATATTTTTTTTCTATAATTACAACCTACCGATTTAGAACAAAAAGTAGTTATGTGTAACTTAAAGAAATATCTTTCTAACAATTATGAAAACAATCAAAAATGATTTATAGAATTCTATTTATACTTTTTTTTATTAATTCTTCATTTGGTCAAAGTTTTATTGCGTTGGATAAAGACACCAAAGAATTTATCGAAAATGTTAATTACACGTTATTTCTAAAAAACAAATTGGTGTTTAATGGAATAACTGAAAGCAAAAAAGTTACAGAAATAAATCCCAAAGTTGAATACGACTCTATTAGTTTAACTCGAATAGATTATGAAACAATAGGGTTTTCAAAACAAAATATTGATTCTGCAATATTTTTAAATAAGAAAATAATTTATCTTGATGAAATAGTTGTAGGCTCTGAAATAAAAAACGAAATTATTTTAGGCGAAACAAACAGATTTATTAATCGCCGAAGTAATTCTATAACTAAAGGATTGATGTATGGAATTGTACTTGAAAATAATTTTAATGCTAATTTGGAGCTAAAAAGGATTGCATTTTATGTTAACAAAATAAAATACAAAACTGAATATAAAATAAATTTTTACGAATTTAGAAAATCACCTATAACTATCGGTCATCAGTATGCTGATATAGGCAATTTAATTTATTCAACCGAGAGTTTATTTTTATACCCTAAACAAAAGGATAAAATTGTAATAAACATTGATAATGGTAATATTATTATTTTAAACAATGACCCAGTATTTATAACAATCGAACTCATTGCAAATTATGACCAAGACAATAAGAAAATAGAAACATCTTTCGAGGATTCCAGCAAAATAAAACTTCAAATTTCTAACAAAGCTAATTATTTCGCTAGAATGATGGAAATGACAACAAAAAAATTAACTGAAAAATTAATAAACATAAATGCAATGATAAATTATGATTTTGCATACAGATTTTTTAGAAAACCAGACAAAAGCGATATAGTAACACCAGCTATTATATTATATGCGAAAAAAGTGGATTAAAATATAAAAGCACACTGCTCAAAACAGTTTGCACCAAAGACGAGGCAAAAGATATATTAGAAATGCAAAAGATTATCAATTAATAGGAGTATGATAAAATATATTTTAGCAATCCTTTTTTCATGCTTTGGTTATGGCCAAAATAAAATTCGTGTTGTTGATGCGCAAACATCCGAACCAGTTAGCTATGCTAATGTTTGGAAGGAAAATAGGATTTATTCAACAACAGATTCACTTGGATATTTTAATTATATTCAAAAGGATAATCAAAACTACAAGATTACTGCAATTGGATATATTGACAAATATGTAGATATTAATGTCAGTAATATTTTACTTGAACCAAAAAATACTATACTCGATGAAGTGATAATTTATAAGCCAAGTTTCGTTCATATTGAAAAATATGGTAAGGCAAAAAGAGGCATCATGATTGGAGTAAATTTTGATGCAAAAATATCTCAATTTATAAAATACATACCAAATAATTCTAAAACAAACAAAGTTCTATTTATTAATTCTGTTTCACTTTATACAAATACGTCATCTAAAAACCGTAAAATAAATATTGTACTCTATAGTGTGGGGCAAGATGGTATACCCAATGAAATGATAAACAATGAAAATATAATTTGTAATCTAAAAGAGGGAAGGAAATTAAATAAAATTGATTTAAAAAAACTAAAAATTATCCTGCCAAAAGAGGGAGTTTTTATTGGCATACAACATTTACTAATAGAGGGTAATAAATATTATTCTTCTGAAAATAATCCTAATCGCAAATCTTTTTGTTACGAGCCTTTTTTTTTCGGAACAGAAAACCCTGAAAAATTTGATTCTTGGGATTTAGTTGATGGTATATGGAAAAACAATAAAAAATACTCCTTAAATTTAGAAATTGAAATTTCTGATTAATTTTTAAATCCAGTATCTTGACAAATAATCTAACCGTTTCAATTTATTAGAAGCAATCTTGGTTTCGCCAAGACTACTTTTTTTTTAAAACTGCATATTTTAAAAAATAACTTTTAAACTACTGTCTTAATTGTTATTATTACACTTGTTCCGCTATTTAATTCTGATTTTATTTCAAAATCAGCATTGATTTCATCCATTCTTTTTTTCATGTTTTGAAGTCCATTTCCTTGTTCGGAATTAGCAACATCAAATCCTTTACCATTATCTAAAATTACAATTTTCAAAATATTATTTTCAAATTTTGCAGTAACATTTATTTTGGTACAAGCTGCATATTTCATAGCATTATTTATAGCTTCCTGAATAGTTCGATAAATATTCATTCCTTTTACAGATGAAAATTTATAATCGTTGAGCGTACCGTCGATAAAAAAATTAAATTCAATATTTTCAGACGCCTCTTGTGCTTTTCCGATGAAATTTAATATCCGCGAACGCAAATCGTCAAATGTTATTTCGTTTGAGTTCATCGCCCAAATTGTGTCGCGCAATTCTATAATTGTGGTTTTAGTAAAGTCGCTTATGGTTTTTAGTTTGGTATTCAATTTTGGATTTTGAATGTCAAATGCATATTTAATAGCGTCTACAGAAGATATAATAAATGTGAGTTGCGCTCCAATATTATCGTGCAAATCACGAGAAATATTTAGTCGTTGCGTTTGCAATTTATTTTGAGTTTCGACCCGTGCTATCGCAGTTTTAAGTTGAAATTCTTGAGTTTGCTGGAAATTTTTTAATTTCTGTTGTCTGTAAATTAAAAATCCAACTATCATTAAAAAACCTGCAAGAACAACTAGATCTATAATAATTATTTCTTTATTTTTCGCTTCTGCTTCTTGTTGCAAAATTAATTTTTCTTTTTTGGCAGTTTGATATTTAGCTTCTAATTCGTTTGTTTGTTTGTTTACATTAATTTTTATAACTGAATCCTGCATTTTGTATGTCAAATTAGAATAATATTCTACACTATCAGGAATTTTTAAATAGCCATAACTCAAAATAAAAAAATGATATACTTCAAACAAATTATTATCAAAATTCTTACTATGAGAATATTGCTTTTTTAATTGATATAAAACTTTGTTAGCTTCGTTAAACCGACCATACATTATATGTTCTTTTGCTATTGCAAGTGACAAAATAGATTCGTCTGTTTTTAAGTTTAAAGTGTCTCGCAACGCTTTTGACTTATTGAAAATCTCTATCGCTTCAGCCGATTTTTTTTGTTGTGACTTTATACTCCCTAAATTATTTAACGCACTTGATAATGATAAATTATTTCCTGACTTTTTAGATGATGCTATACATTTTTCATAATATTTAATTGATGTTGCAGTATCCTTTAATTTTAAATATACATTTCCCATCGACAAATAGGAAGTGCTCAAACCCTCTTCTAATTGATTTTTTTCCTGATAGACAATAGCTTCATTTAAATATACTTTTGCTTTTGGATAGTTTTTTAAATCGTTAAAAAGCATACCAATATTTGCCTTTGTTGCCGCAACAATTTGTTGATTATTTGCTTTTTCAAAAAAATCTACTCCTTCTAAATAATTTTTTAAAGCTTGTTGTTTGTTGTTTTCTTTATTATAAACATTTGCTAAGTTCAAATTAATTTTTGCGATCCCTAGTTTGTCATTTCTCAATTTTCTGATTTTTAGAGCGGTAAAATAACTAGCCCTGGAATTTTGAAACTCACTTCGTCTAAAATAAACCGCTCCTAAATCGCTATTTATTTGGGCTAATAGAACAGAATCTTTTAATTTTGATGCTTCAAAAAGTGCTTTTTTACCATATACAAGTGCAGAATCTGTCGCTATGTTCGAATAATACCAAGTCAAATCAGAATAAATTGATGCCGTTTTTTTTGCATCTGGATTTGATTTTAAATCAACTTTAAGTTTGTCAATTATATCTTGAGCGTTCTGCGAGAGAGAATAAAAAGAAGAAAAAAATAAAATCGAGAAAAGAAATTTTTTAAACATATACAAAGTAATAATTTTACAATTTTTAAAATTCAATATTAGGAAGTGTTTTTTGGATGTTATTAATTTTGGTTTGTAAAATTTCTTTAAACATTAAATAACGCTCAGAATTTACATTAAAGGGTTTGTGCAAAAGTGATTTCTGAATAGAATCAACTTCATTCATTGTCAAATAAGCATTTTGATCTAAAGCACTTTTTACAAATTGTTCCCAAATATAATCGATCGCCATTTGACTAGGATGAAGCATATCGTCTTTGTAAAATCGATAATCACGAAGTTCGTCCATCATAATTTCATAGGACGGAAAATAATTTAAATTCCAATTCTCTCGACTGTATCGAGGTGTATAATCGATTATAATTTGATGAAATCCCGAGATTAAATGTGCTTTGCTTCTCTGATTTTCTATAAAACCATCTTTTAAATGTCGAACTGGCGAAATAGTAAAAATAAAATTACAATTTAGATTACTATTTTTAATTAAATGAATTGAATTTTCAATAGATTTCTTTATTGTTTCTATTGACAAAATTTCTTTTTCAAACTGATTTTGTGGGACTTTATGACAATTTGCAACGACATTATTTGAGTTTTTATTTCTATAAATCCAAGATGTGCCATAGGTAATTATTATATGTGTTGCTTGTTCTAATTTAGTTTTTGCATCTTTTAAAATCTGATTTAAATTTGTCAGAAACACCTCTTTATTTGGGTAACTTAAGCTCGAATGGACTTCAAAACAATGCCAATTATCGTCGTGAAAAAAAATGTCGTTTTCAGTAAATTTGGTGTTATTTACAATCCTAAAAATTAAATTTTCGATTGAAACTGGATTAAAAATAATTCCAAACGGATTTACAGAATTCTGAAATTTAAAATAATTAAATTTGTCTGACATGTTTTCAGCAAAACAGGATCCTAACGATATAATTTTGGAAGAATAATTTATTTGATTTTCAAATTTTTTAATCTCAATTTTAGTTCTAAAATTCATATATTATCTTACAATGGGTCTAAAATCTGCTTTGATTTTCAAAGTTTAAATTTTTTAAATATACATATTTATCTAATTTAATTATAATTTTTTATGGCTTTAGCCTAATAAATATATGTAACCACAAAGAAACATAGAAAACATATCCTTTAAAAGAGCTTCGCTTTTTATAGAATTGATAGCTATGTGAAAAAAAATTTCTAAAATTTTCTTATTCAGAAGTATAATCTATGGCTCTATGTGGTTTAAAAAATAAATATACATTTTAGACCAAAGCCTTTTTTATTAATTTGTAATTAATAAAAACGAAATAAATAATTATACTATTATATCAAATCATAACTTAATGGTATTATAAAAAATAGCCTTAACAGTATAAATTTACTATTTTTGCACATCTCAAAATAAATACATGAAACTCTTATATTTTTATCTAAAAAAACATAAAACACTCCTATTTATAGCATTAATAATGGCGGCAATAAACATTTGTTTTAGCTTGTCCGACTCCATAATAACCGGAAAATTAATGCAAGATTGTGGCGTAGGATTGTTAAAATACAAAGGACACGAACTCAACTTTATAAAATCGGTTTCGTTTTGGTTAGCATTATCACTTGGTGCCGCAATGATATCGAGAATTACTAAAAATTTTCAAGATTATTTTACCAATATCGTAATTCAGCGAACTGGTGCCGCGATGTATACCGATGGAATCAAAAAATCATTGGATTTGCCTTACGAAGATTTTGAAGATCAGCGCAGTGGCGAAACATTAAGCAAATTACAAAAGGTTAGAACTGACTCCGAAAAATTAATCACGCTTTCTATTTCTCTCATCTTTCAAACGGTTATTGGTTTTATATTTGTTATTGTTTACATCTCACGAATTGATTACAGAATTTCTATAATATTTTTAATTACAGCACCCATAATCGCCTTTATAAGCTCGTATTTAGGTAAAAAAATAAAAGTGGTTTCCCGTACAATAGTCACTCAAACTAACTCGCTTGCAGGATCAACAACAGAAAGTTTACGGAATATTGAATTGGTAAAAAGCTTAGGATTAACTTATCAAGAAGAAAAACGACTGAATTTAAACACTTTAAAAATTTTACAGTTAGAATTACAAAAAATTCGATTTATTCGGAGTTTAAGTTTCATTCAAGGCACAACTGTTCACTTTTTAAGAACTTGTGTGGTTTTTACACTTTACTATTTTTTATTTAGCAATAAAATAATTGTTGGCGATTTATTGACCATGGTATTTTTTACATTCTTTATTTTTGGTCCACTACAAGAGTTGGGATCCTTTATAATTGCTCTTAATGAAACCAAAGTATCTATGGAAAATTTTCAAGAATTGTTGAATGCTCCAACAGAATTCAAACCTAAAAACGCAAAAAATATTGGCATAATTGAAACATTACACTTTGAAAATGTAAGCTTTAAACACAAAACAGCTAGTCAAAATGCTGTAGAAAACATAAATTTTAATATTAAACAAGGAGAAACTGTAGCTTTTGTGGGTCCATCTGGAGCTGGTAAAACAACCTTAGTAAAATTATTGGTTGGATTATATCCACCAGCTCAAGGAAGAGTATTGTACAATACCATAAATTCAAAAGATATTGATTTGTTAGATTTAAGAAAACAGTTGGGTTTTGTAACACAAGATGCACAACTATTTTCGGGAACAATAAGAGAAAATTTGTTGTTTGTAAAACCAAATGCAACCGATAACGAACTGCTAGATGTTTTACATAGAGCTAGTTGCAATAAACTTTTAATGAGAGCTGTAGACGGATTAAATTCTACGATAGGCGAAGGCGGAATTAAAGTTTCGGGAGGCGAAAAGCAACGATTATCTATAGCAAGAGCTATTTTAAGAAACCCAAATTTATTAATATTTGACGAAGCCACTTCTGCTTTAGACTCAATAACAGAGGAAGAAATAAATGCAACCATCAGAAAAATTTCTGATAAAAATAGAATCACTGTTTTGATAGCCCACAGACTATCAACAATAATGCATGCCGACAAAATATTTGTCCTAGAGCAAGGTAAAATAATTGAGCAAGGTAAACATGACGATTTGTTGCTCGAAAAAGGGTTGTATTATGCCATGTGGAGACAACAAATTGGCGAACGTAAATAGTCATAATTATTTAACATTACAGTGTTAAAAGTTTTGTATATTTGTTTTAAATGTTGTTTTATTAAAAATTATTTGATTAAATGATAAAAGTAGCCATAGTCGATGACAATTCGTTTTTAATAAAAGCAGTGGCAGAAAAGTTGTCTTTCTTTGATGATATTACTATTAAGTTTACTGCAAATGATGGAAATGTGGTGATTGAAAAACTAATGAAAAATAGTGTTTTAGATTTGATTTTGATGGATATCGAAATGCCAAAAATGAATGGAATTGAGGCAACTAAAATTATAAAAAATCAATTTCCACAAATAAAAATAATAATGCTTACCGTTTTTGATAACGACGAAAATATATTTAATGCTATAAAAGCTGGTGCAGATGGATACTTACTTAAAGAAGTAAACCCGAAAGATTTACATCAAGGTATTAAAGAAACTCTAAATGGAGGTGCCATCATGACGCCGTCAATAGCACTGAAAACCTTAAAACTTTTTAGAAACCCTGTTGTTTTTGATACTACAAATTGTGATGAAGATATTAAACTTAGCATACGCGAAGTAGAAGTTTTAGAACAATTGAGCAAGGGATTAAAATATAATTCGATTGCCGAAAATTTATTTCTATCTCCCGGAACTATTCGCAAACATGTGGAAAATATTTACATAAAACTTAAAGTCCACAACAAGCTTGAAGCCATTGAAAAGGCAAAAAATAATAACTTAATTTAGGTTTTTGTCTGTTCTACACCGCACCAAAATAAAAATTTATCAGTTTATTTTGATATTTATAAATTGCCAATTTGTATATGCTAAGTATAGATTCTATTTACAATTAGTTTAACTTTTTTCGAAATCTTCAAAAATAAAAAATACGTCATTTAGCGTATTTTTTTTATTTCATAGAGCACCTACTTTTGACTTATTAATTTTATAATTAGAAACTCATGAAAAAAATAAAATATTTGTTACTGTTAATTTTATTTAGTCTTATGTCGCTAAATGCGAATGCACAACGACCCATATTAACAGATGAAGAACAAATTACCGAAATTGTTACTAATGAAGTCAACCAACTCTTTCAGTCTAAAGATTTTATTAAAATCAAATCAAAAAAGTTTGCCGATGTAAAAGGCACAATGACCATTGATATTGGGATAGTTCAAAACGGAAAAGTATCAACATTCTTTAAAGTTGATAGTGATATTAACAATGCAAATTTTACAAATTTTATGTCAGATTATATTTTGGATCACAAATTTCAATTCAAACTTCAAAAACAACAGCGTTACAAAATTCGCTACACGATAACATTTTAAAAACAACCTCTAAAAATTAATTCACAATGAAAAAACAACTATCTATTGTATTGTTTTCTATCTGTATGATGGGAACTTTAACATCTCATGCACAATTTGGGAAATTACTAGACAAAGTAAAAGGAAAATCGGGAGCAGGAAAAAAATCGGGAAGTTTTGCTACCGTTTGGGAATCAGAATTTGAAAATAAAGCCTCATTTCTTTCACTGGCAAACAGTGACGGTTCTGTTATTCTTGGCACCGATGATAATTCGGCATCGGTTTTAAACGGCGAAGGAAAACCAGTTTGGAATGGTGATTATAAAAAAATTACTACAAACAAAACTAATAATTCTGAATATCAATTTGCTATTTTTAAAGAAAATGGTGGAGGCTATTTGTTTCTTTTTGATTCCCGAAGTATGGGAACAGATAGAGTTGCCTGTTTAGATATGGCAACAGGTAAAGAATTATGGAATTCGGAACAATATCAAAATTTAATACAGAAAAAAGGTGCTAGATCTTTAGAAGGTTCTGACCAAGGTGAACTAGAAACGGTTAAGTACATTTCAGAACTTGACGCATTTTTAATCTCACAAAAAGCCTCTGTAATTTTGGTAAAAGCAAATACTGGAGAAAAAATTTGGGAAACAAATCGTTTTAAAGGTGGTGTAGGTAAATATGTTTATGATGCCAAAAGAAACGAAATTATCATGGTAAATTTTAAACCAACAGCATTAGGTTCTTTATTTGCAGGATTTAAAAATCAGTTAGTTAAAATTAATGCCGTTAATGGTGAAGTTCTGTGGGATGCTACTTTTACTGGTGCCGTTGAAAAAGAATTGGTAACTCGTCGTGCCATTATTGATTTATGGGTGAAAGATGATAAAGTTTTTATTTACCTAAACGGATTGATGGCTTATGATTATAAAACAGGACAAAAACTTTGGGAATCGGTTTATGAAACCGATATGGACAAAGGTGGTGGTGGATCATTATTTGGTGGCGGTACTCAAAAGAAAATTTACCGTACAATTGCAGATCCGTTGTATACAAAAGATGCAGTTTATCTAGTTATTTTAGGAACTCGTGACAGAACAAAATATGTTGAAAAACATGATATGAAATCTGGTAAATTGTTATGGGCATCAGAAAAAATTACTGGGGCATTATCGATGCCAAATATTTACAAAGCTGGAAATAGAATAATGGTTCAGGTAGGAGGAAAAGTGCAAATTCAAGAAATAAAAACTACCAAAGAAGGTACATCATATTCTGTTTACTGGGCATATAGAGATCAAAAAAATGGAGTTTTAGCACTTGATGATTCTAATGGAACTACTGCTTGGCGATCTGAAAAATTTGATAAAAGAATTACAGATTTGATTATTGATGATGATAAATCTGTTTTTGTGGGTGATGGCGATGAGTTCTATGGATATGATATTGCATCAGGAAAACAATTGTTTGATGTAAAACACAATGATGCAAAAGTAGGTAGAGCTACCGACGTAATTGATTTTGAAGATAAAGTGGTAGTTCTATCTGAAAAAGGATTGGCGGCCTATAATAAAAAAGATGGTTCGCGTGCCTATGCATCAGAAAAAATTAAAGGTGTAGATTATTTTTATCACATTGGCGATAATTATTTCTTGAGAGATCAACGCAATAGCAAAAATATTATTTACGGTATAAACATGACTAATGGAGAAACTAAAGGATCGGTCGAATCTAAAGGAAAAGGCGGAAGTCCACTTTATGGAAATGGAATTGACATTACAACCGACGGAGAATATATTTTTGCCTTTAAAGGTAAAAAAGTAGAAAAAATCAAAGTGAATAATTAGAGGTTATCAAGCTTTGTAGCTTGGGCTGTGACTTTGTTACAGCCCATTTTTTTAAATATTTTAAACTATTAGAGATATAATAATTTGATACCAATTTCATTTTCTATGATTATGAAATCTATGTAAAGCAAAGCGACTTTTTAGACAATCAAAATCTTTGTGCCCATGTGGTTTAAAAAAAACTATCACTCATGAAAACACACATATATCTATTTTCTATTATCTTTTCTCTCTATTCAGCTAGCGCACAGCAAGTACAATGGGCATCAAAAGTGATAAAATTCTCATCAGATTTAGGAGGAAAACAATTCGGAATTAAAAGAATTTTGGGTAAGCCCGATGTTTTTCCGCAAGGAGGCTATAGTGGTAATGCTTGGACTCCAAAAAATGCTCTCGACGGACGCGAAATTATAATTGTAGGATATGAAAAACCTCAAACAGTTAAGCAAGTTGCAGTTTTTGAAAACCTAAATGCTGGTTGTGTTACCAGAATATTTGTATCGACTGATGGCGAAAAATTTGATGCAGTTTGGTCCCGAAAAGCCAATTACAAAACGCCTCGATACAAAACCACATTAACAACCGATAGAAGTTATTATTTTAAGCGAAAACGAAGAAAAGTAGAAGAAGTTCCCGATGTTTTTAATCCTGGGATAGAATATGCAATCTTAGATAATGCTATTGCAAATGTTGCAGCCGTTAAAGTCGAATTTAGTTTTGCTTTGCTTCCAGGTCAGAAACAAATTGATGCAATTGGAATTTCGGATAGTGAGATTCCTATAGATGCAAAAATAAATACCAAACCAGTTTTTGATAATTTACCCAATCCAGAATCTTTAAATTTTGATAAAGAAATCTTCAATTGTATTTTGACAAATGATGGTCAACAATTGTATTTTACCGTTACCGAAAATGATAAAGATGCAGTTTACCTGTGTCAAAAAGAGGCTAATAATAAATGGTCAACCCCAATTGCTCAAACTGCTTTAAATAGTAATGAACGCTACAATTATATTGAATATTCTGGTGCCGATTTTATGATAAAAGGTGGAATTCCATATACTATAAATTCTGGCGCAAGTGGTTTTGAATTTATTGATAAAAGTGGCGCTAAAGAGCCTATAAAAATTACTGCATTTAATAACTATGAAGACACCGCCGATTTAACAATTACTGCCAATAAAAAACAATTAATTTTGGCAATAAACACCGATTTTACTCAAGGCGGAACCGATTTATATTTTACCACAAGAAAAGACGATGGCACATATGGATTGCTACAAAATATGGGCAAATCAATCAATTCGGCCAATGATGAATCTACACCACAGTTGTTGAGCGATACCAAGACGCTTTTGTTTTCGTCAACTGGTTACAGCAGTTTCGGAGATCACGATATTTATTGTTCTTATCGACTGGATGATACCTGGAAAAACTGGAGCGAACCTGTAAATCTAGGAGCAAAAATAAACGGAGCAGAATTTGACGGTTCCCCTTTTTATGATGAAAAATCAGAAATCTTATATTATATAAAATACAATGAAGGCAAAGCATTTTTAAATTCGGTTAAAATTTCAAAGGCTAGTTTTATCAAATAAATTCGCTTTTTTGCCTTTTATATTGTTTTAAAATATCGGTATAAAGTGATTAATTCTGATAAAGAATTTACTACCAAAATTGAAAGCTGAATACGTATTTCTTCGTATTGTATGATCAAAGTCATTAAGTCAAATTTGTAATTGATTTAATGACTTTTTTATGATTTATATTCTTTTATTTTTAATTGTGATTTTAACGCTTGTTGTTGCTGTTTTGTTTTTTCAAAATTCAAAAATTAAAGAGCAACACAAAGAGAATATGCTAATATTAAACCAAATTATTTCTTCATTACATCAAAAACAAATACTGCTCAACGATCAAGTATCTATAGCATCAGATTATAATTCTAATTATACCAAAAACATAAAGAGTATTGCAGATGAAGTAGTTGCCTTGCAAAAAGTATTTTTGGAAATTATTTCAAGCAAAAAATAACCAACTCAATAGCTAATAATCAAATTTATAATCGGATGATTAAAAAAGTAATTACTCTTTTTTTTATTTTTAATTTTTTTTATGCTCATTCGCAAAATAAAAAAACTATTGACGCAATCAATGCCATTCCATTTGAAGAGAAATTAAAAAATGCAGCAACATTAGATGTAGTTTACTTAAAAAACGTGCGCGATGCCGCGAAAATTAAATATGATCTTGGCGTTGGCGAAAGTTATAGTAATTTAAGTTTGGTATATTACTATCAAGGTAAATATGAAAAAGATTTGCTTTATTCTTTAAAAGCAATTTCTATTTATGAAAAAACAAATGCTACCGAAAAATTGGCTATCGAATATGGTGAGTTAGGTTACAGAACGAAAAAGCGCAATATGCAAAAAGCTTTGTTTTATTTGCAAAAAGCCAAATCTATTTCAGAACAAAACAAATTGCAACAACCACTTTTAAGTATTTATAATAATTATGGAGTTCTCAAAGAAATGCTAGCACAATATGATAGTGCTTTGTATTTTTACAACAAAGGATTGGTACTCAAAGAATCTATAAAAGACAGTATAGGAATTCCTTATAGTTTAAATAATATTGCTGGAGTTTATGTGTTTCAAAAACAATTTGACAAAGCATTGCCGATTTATGAAAGGTCTTTAAAAATTAGAATTTTAAAGCACGATCAAACCGGGATTACTGAAAACTATACTTATTTTGGTGATTTATTTTTGGCTAAAAATGATTTTAAAACCTCGATACTTTACTTTGAAAAATCTCTAAAAAATGCATTAAAAATTAATTATATAGATTTAATACAGTACAGTTATAAAAAACTTTCTGAAAATCAAGAACGGCTCAATAATTCTAGTGAAGCTTTAAATAATTACAAAAAATATTCCCAATTCAAAGATAGTTTGCTCAACAAAGAAACCAATTCTAAAGTAGCAGAGCTTGAAATTAAATTTGAAACAAATAGAAAAGAAAAGTTACTACTTCAAAAAGAAATAGAAGCCAAAAAGAAAAATACAACTATATTTATTTTAACATTGGTATCTTTTTTTATTGCAATGATTGGTTTTTTAATTTACCGCCAACAAAAACTAAAAAACAAACAACAACAGCAAGAGTTTAAACTTAAAAATGCTATAAAAGAAATTGAAACTCAAAACAAACTACACGAACAACGACTCTCAATTTCACGAGATTTACACGATAATATTGGAGCGCAACTCACATTTGTAATTTCATCGGTCGATAATTTAAAATTTGGCAATCAAAATTTAGATTCAAAAATAAATAATCAATTAACCAAAATTAGCGATTTTACAAAATCGACAATTATTGAGCTTCGTGATACCATTTGGGCTATGAACAGAACTGAATTTACTTATGAAGATTTATATTCTAGAATTCTAAATTTTATCGAAAAAGCCAAGTCGGCAAAAGACGATATTAATTTTTCATTTCAAATCGATGAGCAACTGAAAGACATTACATTTTCGTCGGTGGTTGGAATAAATCTGTATCGAACTATTCAAGAAGCAATTAATAATGCCATAAAATATTCGGATGCCAAAGACATTAATGTTTATGTACAAAAAGATACTGATCAAATCAAAATCGTGATTGATGATAACGGAAAAGGATTTGATATGGAAACAGTCGATTTTGGAAACGGATTGTACAATATGAACAAACGAATTGAAGAAGTTAACGGAATTTACAAAATTGAATCAGAACCAAATAAAGGCACAACAATAACAATTTTATTATCTAATAATCAACCCACATGATAAAAATAGTTATAGTTGACGACAATACCTTTTTGCAAAAAGCAGTTCAAGATAAACTCTCGTTTTTTGATGAAATCGACATAAAATTTAAAGCCAACAATGGCGAAGATTTATTAAATAAATTAGAAAAAAATCACAACATCGATTTGATTTTGATGGATATAGAAATGCCAGTTCTTAACGGAATTGATGCCACCGAAGCGGTAAAAAACAAATATCCACAAATAAAAATCATTATGCTGACCGTTTTTGATAATGATGAAAACATTTTTAAATCTATCAAAGCTGGTGCCGATGGCTATTTTCTTAAAGAAGTAAACCCAGAAGAATTGCACAACGGAATTCTAGAAACCTTAAACGGAGGCGCAGCAATGACGCCATCAATAGCATTAAAAACCCTTAAACTACTGCGTGACCCTGTTGATTTTGATAAATCAGAATTTAGTGAAGATATAGTTTTAACACCTAGAGAAGTTGAAGTTTTAGAGCAATTGAGCAAAGGTTTAAAATATTATGTCATTGCCAATAATTTATTTTTATCGGTAGGAACAATTCGAAAACATGTTGAAAATATTTATAACAAACTTCAAGTTCACAATAAATTAGAAGCCATTCAAAAGGCAAAAACTAACAATATAATTTAAAATTTTTATCTTTTTTGAATATTTAAAAATACGGAGAAATGCGTATTTTTTTTTGTTTACAAATAACTCAACTTTGTTGTAATATTTTAAATAAACCTTTATGAAAAAAATATTTTTTATACTCCTAGTTTTTGTTTCATTTCATATAACTGCTCAAGTAGATGTTACTGATAAAGAATTTAAAGAAATTTTCTTTAAACTATTAAACGATGGTAGTACAAATTTTGACAATTTATATGATGGAGTTCTCCCAACAAATGAACCTTTTAGAGATGAAAAAACTATATCTCTTGAAAAATTTTTTGGTTCTAATAGTTCTACTTTAGTAAGTACTAGTCAAGAATATCCACATTTAGCTCATACTACTTTATTTGTAAGTTTTGCCAAGAGTTCTGTTTACAAAAAACAAGTTGATATTAAAAAAATAAAAGTAAAAACAATCAACTTATTTGATAGCCTTTCTAAATTATCAAATTATAAACTGGAAGATGCAAACAATTATATGCAATATACTAAAAATATAAGACTAACCAAAAATGGAATTCTTTTAGCATCATATCATGACAGAAGAAAAGGATCGCCATTTTATGCCCCAAGATTCGATGGCGATTTTTGTATTATTTTCTATGAGCAACCAAGAACTCAAATTTTAGCAGATGAAACCAATTATAATGGTGTTTTGCCTACTGCTTTTGTTAGCTCAACAGCACCACAAGTGTATGTAAATACAATAAATAAAGATGGAAAAGTATATACAGAAAAATACAATGGTATATTTACACTAGGCGGATTTTTAAAAGCAGGAACTAAAACATATTATGGATATGGGCCTTTGTATGATGGCACTTGGTATAGCGAAAACTGGGAATATGGCGTAGTTAAATTTGTTCCCGAAGGCACTACTGATATTGTTTGTGGGGTATTTAAAAATATATCTGTAGATGTAGATGATTTTAAACTACTTGATTATTTCGCCGAAAAATTTAAAAGTACTAAAATAGCAGATAATCCAGCCAAATATCGTTACAGTTTTTATACCGATTACAATTGCAACTGGGTAAAAAATATTTATATGCCTCGTAAAAATGCTTTAGATGCCAAACAAAAAATAATAGATGACAAGCGAATTAAAGAAGTAGAAATCTCAAACGCACAATATCGCAGAGACCATCCCGAAGTTAGTGCTAGTTCAAATCAAGTGGCAACCATGCCTTGTCCTGCTTGCAACAGCACTGGTAAAGTAATAGATAAAGTAGTAACAGATACCCGTTATGAAACCACACATTATAAAACTTGTCCCCGTTGTGGTGGCTCGGGGCAATGTGTGCGGTAATAGTAGTTTTTCAACATAAAAAAAACAGCAAACTCAATAAGTTTGCTGTTTTTTGTTTTAAGCCTTTGGCTTCGGCTTTGGTTTTGGCGAATCGTCAACGCTAATGCCCCACTCACTTAGTTGTTTTGGATTTTCGCCAAAACTAGCTTTCAAAAAATTGATGCTCAGTTTTAATGCTTTTACAATTTCGGGCATTTCTTTGTCGCGGTTTGCATAGTGTTTCTCTGCCTCGCCTTTGTGAAATTCTGCTTGAGTATTCTCGTTGAGGGTTGGTGCAATTTTGAGCCCCGTTACTGCCCAGTGCACATCTTGCAAAATGTTGAGTGGGCTTGCCGCACCCAATGCAAGGTGTTTGTCCTAAATGCTCTTTGCAACATCTAGATTGTCTTTTGGGTTTGCCGACAAAACTATTCTGCCTTTGGTTCTTGTTGCCATAATAAATTGTTTTTAAATTTGTTAATAATGTATAATAAACTTTAAATATATAAAATTTTATTATATAAAGTATTAAATTATATAACATTATTTAAAATAGTATTACAAATATGCCATCTTAATAAACAAATATGCCATCTTAATAAACAAATAGAGCATCTTAATAGACAATTATGCCGTCTTGATAATCAATTATGCCATCTTGATAAGCAATTATAGCATAAATGCTTACAATTATGGCATATTTATTATTATTTGCTTACATTTTTAAAATTCAATTAATTTTTATAACAATATACGACAAACGTCGTATTTTTTTGTGTTTAGATATTATTCAACTTTGTTACAATAATTCAATTATACCGTTATGAAAAAAAATCTACTTTACTTGTTTCTTTTCTTGTCAACAATTTTTGCAAACGCACAGGCAATTGCCGATTGGACTCTTGGCTCGCCAGTACTCGGTGGCAACAACAACCATTTATTGGTAACAGATTCTCAAGGAAATGTTTATAAACTTGGCACATATAATGGTACAAATTATGACTTTGATCCTAGTGCAGGTGTGTTCAACATGAATGCTATTGGAGCAAACATGTATATTGTTAAACTTGATGTAGGTGGCAATTTTGTATGGGCAAAACAAATTGGTGGCGGTACCACATCTGGGGCAACATCTGGAAATAGTATAACTATCGATTCCTCAGACAATTTGTATATTTCAGGAAGTTCAAAAAACATTAATACTAACCCTATAGATTTTGACCCAGGTGTTGGCGTGACTAATGTTGCAAATCCTGCAGGTAAATATGTTATGTATATTATAAAACTTGATGCTAACGGAAACTTAATTTGGAATAAACATTTCAATAATCCAAATAATATTTATTACGACCTAGATAAAATGCTAGCATTAAAGGTAGATGCAACGGGCAATGTTTATGCTACTGGTTCGTATAACGGAATTGTAGATTTCGACCCAACTGCTGGAGTTTTCAACTTAACTTCATTGGCAACAAATTTTAGTACTGAAATATTTATTTTAAAATTAAACAATGCTGGGAATTTAGTTTGGGCAAAAGCATTACAAAACACTAGCACTTCGACCAATGATAAAATGGACAAAGGATATGCAATTGATGTCGATGCGTCTGGCAATGTGTACACAACTGGGTACTATAGTTATTCTATAGATGCCAACCCTGGTACTGCGGTACAAACATTAAATATAGACCCAACAAGCAATTTAGTTCAATATATATCTAAACTAGATGCCAATGGCAATTATGTCTGGGCCTATGATTTGCCCAGTGGAAATGGTCTTACATATATACCATCGTTGGCGGTTGATAGTGCCAATAATATAATAATTGCCGCAAACACATCTACTATAAATCCTCCTCTAAGAGATTTAGATTTTGGACCAGGTACTTATTATTTACCTTCAGACACTGGAGCTTTTATTTGGAAAATAGATGCTAATGCAAATTTTATTTGGGCCAAAAGCACTGCAAAAACTATTGTAAATAATGGGAGCTCACCAAACTATGTAAATGGTATGACACTAGATGCATCTGCTAGCATATACGCAGCGGGCAGTTTTGGTTATATTGGCGCTACCGATTTTGACCCAAGTGCAACTGTTTTTTCTATGGAATCTGCAGGAGGTTATGACGGATACATTTCTAAACTTGACACCAATGGCAATTTTGTTTGGGCAAATAAAATCGGTGGCTTAGGTAATGAGAGTTTATTTTCAATAACGGTAAGTTTGTTGGGCAAAGTTTCTGTTTCGGGTTCTACAAGTTCTGGT
>JANXVF010000149.1 GCA_025351785.1 Flavobacterium sp. | reverse complement strand
CATGATGGACGGACGAGTTTTGCGTTTACGTCAAGGTTTAGACGCTGCAGGTTTCCAAAATGTGGGAATTATGAGCTATTCTGCCAAGTACGCTTCGGCGTTTTACGGACCATTTCGCGATGCTTTAGATTCTGCGCCAGTTGATAATACTGAAGTGCCGAAGGATAAAAAAACCTACCAAATGGATTACGCCAACCGCATCGAAGCCATAAAAGAAGCCTTGATGGATGTAGAAGAAGGCGCCGATATGGTTATGGTAAAACCAGGAATTGCCTATCTCGATATAGTTCGTGAAGTTAAAAATGCCGTGAATGTTCCGGTTACCGTTTTTCACGTTTCGGGTGAATATGCCATGATTAAAGCGGCTTCCGAAAGAGGTTGGCTCGATCACGACAAGATTATGATGGAACAATTAATGTGCATCAAACGCGCAGGAGCAAGTTTAATTTCGACTTATTTTGCCAAAGAAGCTGCGATTATTTTAAAAAAGCATTAGTTTTATAAAAAAAATATTATGTCAGAAGCTACACAATTAAGAATTGAGGAAAACATTGAGATAAAAGTAAATAAAAATTATTCTACTTTAAATCAGCATTTAACAGACACTATTACTGATGAATTAATAATTGGTCTTTGTGGACCAATTGGGACAGACATAAATTATATTTCAAAATGTTTGAGAGAAATTTTAGAAGATTCTTTCGGTTATGTATGCATTGATATTAAATTGAGTGATTTTATAAAAAAGAAATTTGAAATAATAGAATTAGAAAGGACTTTTGAATATTATAATGATTTAATTGAAAAAGGAAATATTTTAAGAAAGGATCATGGAAATGATATATTAGCAAAAATAGCAATTCACCAAATAACTAAAGATAGACAAAAAAATTCTATAACTTCTGAGGATTTAGTTAAATCTAAAAGAGTTTGTTATATAGTTAACTCTATTAAAAATTTTGAAGAATATAAAATTCTTAAATTAGTTTATCAGAATATTTTTTATTTTATAGGTGTCTTTTCTCCTCTAGATATAAGGAGAAAAAACTTAAAAGATAAAGGAATTAATAATCCAGATATTGAAAAGTTAATTGAAATAGATTCCGAACAAAGTTTTTCTCATGGTCAAAAAGTAACAAAAACATTCACAGCTTCTGATTATTTTTTAAGAGTTGAAGACAGTCATGAACAATTGGTTAAAACTAAAATAGAAAGATTTTTAGATTTAATTTTTGGGACAAATGTAATTACTCCAAATTATCATGAAACTGCAATGTATCTAGCCTCATCATCTTCTGCTAACTCTGCTTGTTTATCAAGACAAGTAGGTGCTTCCATAACAAATAGTAAAGGCGATGTTATTTCTGTTGGATGGAATGATGTGCCAAAATTTGGAGGTAATCTTTATAATTCATCTGATGATTTATCTAATGATCATAGGTGTATAAATAAAAAAGGTGGAAAATGCTTCAATGATGAAGAGAAAGATTTTTTGACTAATGTTATAGTTGAAGAACTTATTACTAGTGAAATTGTGGCTATTGATAAAAAGCAAGAGTTGTTTAAAAAGTTAAGAGATGATTCAAGAATTAAAGATTTAATTGAATTTTCAAGAGCTGTTCATGCAGAAATGCACGCAATAATAAATGCTACTCAAAAATCAGGATCTGAAATAGTTGGTGGACGATTATATTGCACCACTTATCCTTGCCATAATTGCGCTAGACATATTGTTGCATCAGGAATAACCGAAATTTATTATATTGAGCCATACAAAAAAAGTTTAGCATTAAAACTTCATGATGATTCAATAACTGAAAATGAAAATGAAAAAGACAGAGTTAAAATATTAATGTATGATGGAGTTTCTCCTATTAGATATATTGACTTATTTAAAATGTCTGATACAGATTCAAGAAAGAAAAATGGTAGTAAATTAATGACAAAAAAGAAAGAAGCATCTCCAAGAAAAAGTATTTCTTTAGATGCAATCCCATATTTAGAACAAAAAGCTACTGAGGAATTAAAAAAGATTCCTACTTTTGAGAATATAATTTAAAACATTATGAAAAAACCTTCAATTTCAACGACAGCACCACAATTGAAATTTGAATTTAAAGAAGTAAGAAAAGAACAACCTTTAAAGGAAGTTAAGGTTATTTCGCTTTCAAAAATTCAAAGTAACGAACTCAACGAAAAAATTTTAAGTCGTAAAAGACCAAGTTTTTAAATTTAAAACTCCTTAACCATCAGTTAGATGTTGTTTTTTTGTATTATGAAGTATTGTTTATTTATAATAATATTACTGTTAAACTCTTGTAAAAATCAGGAAAAACAACAACTAGAAACAAAATCTCCAGAAGTTCCAACATTAGAAAAAGGACAACAACTTTTTCAAGAAAACAATTGTGTCGCTTGCCATCAACCAAATCAAAAAGTTGTTGGACCAAGTTTAGAACAAATAGCAATAATCTATAAAAAACAAAACGCAAACATAGCATCATTTCTAAAAGAAGAAGCCGAACCAATCGTAGATCCAGCCATGTACGAATCCATGAAAATTAATC
>JANXVF010000139.1 GCA_025351785.1 Flavobacterium sp. | reverse complement strand
TTTATTTTTTAAACCACATAGAGCCATAGATCATACTTCTGAATAAGAAAATTTTAGAAATATATTTTTTCACATAGCTATCAATTCTATATAAAGCGAAGCTCTTTTAAAGGATATGTTTTCTATGTTTCTTTGTGGTTACATATATTTATTAGGCTAAAGCCAATAAAATTTAATTTCTGGGTAAGAAAATTTCAGCCATCATACATCTTGCACTTCCACCACCACATGCTTCAATAGTGTCAAGACTTGAATGTATTATTTCGGCATGATTTTGTAAAAGTTTTACCTGAGTTTCAGTTAAAATTTGAAATGCCGCTGTCGACATAACTAAATATCTTTTATTCTTATCATTTTTGAGCTCAAGCATATTTCCAGCAAAATTGTTAACTTGATTTTCTGTTATTAAAATAATTTCTTTTTTATCTTTTTTTAGATGATCCAATACCATTTTGCGTTCTTTTTTATCATCAATACAATCTGCACAAATAACTGCAAAAGTCTCACCCAAAGTCATCATAACATTAGTATGATAAATTTGTTTACGTTGATCATCAACTGTTTGAAAAGCTTCAAAAAGAATGGGTTCCATATCAAAATCTTCACAAAATTCGATAAATAATTCTTCATCAGCTCGTGGCGAAAGCGCACAATAAGCTTTTTCATTAGCTCTATCTAAAAGTAAACTTCCAGTTCCCTCAAGATAATAACCATCTATCTCAGCATCAGTATAATCGAAAATGTTTTCAATCAAAAATCCTTTTTCTTCTAATAAATCTAAAATTTCCTCACGACGTTCTAAACGACGGTTTGGTGCAAACATAGGATATAAAGCTACATCAGCATTTTCGTGAAATGAAATCCAATTATTAGGAAAAATTGAATCGGGAGTATCTGGATTTAATGTATCATCAACTACAATAACATTGATACCCACATTTTTAAGTTTTGCTACAAAAACATCAAATTCATGTTGTGCTTTTGTATTTACTGTTTCTGGAGTTAATCCATCTAAAACTTTTTGATAATAATTATTCACTGCCGTTTGTTCATTCATTCTAAAGGCTACGGGGCGAATCATCAAGATCGAATTTGTAGTTTGGTTCATTATATATTTAAGTTTTTAAAGTCAAAAGTCTTAAAGTCAAATGTAATAAAACTCAAGACTAAAACTATAAATAAGTTATTAATCTCTAATTAATGGTAGCGTTGAGCATCGCAAAAGTCCTTCCTGTTTAGCAATTTCGGCATAAGGAACTTTTTCGACTGTAAATCCGTTTGTGGTAAGCCAAGTATTTAATCTAGTAAAATTCTTTTCAGATATAACTACATCAGGTGCAATAGAAAATACATTTGAATTCATATCATACATCTCATCCCGAGTGATATGAAAAAGATTTTCTTTGCCAAATAGATTTACTAAAAACATATAATCAGCTTCTTCCCTAAAACCGCTTTTGTATATAATCCCTTTATTATTTCCAACAGGTTGAAAACAGCAATCGAGGTGTAAAGCATTATCACGAGCTTCTATTTTAGACTTTACTAAATCAAATTCTTTTACAATTTTATGTGGAAAAAGATTTTTGATATATTCAACTCCAGCCATGTTTGTTCTTGCTGTAATATAATCTTTATAATCTGAACCTTTATATGTACCAATAAAAATATAATCATTCCAAAGCATTACATCACCTCCTTCAATATGAACTTCCTCGGGTGGACGCACAACTTTTTCTGGATTTATTTGATCTATAATGTATTGAATTGCATCTAATTCTCGTTCTCGATCTGGTAGAATATTCGCTTTTATAAATGTCGAGTCTATAACAAAACCTATGTCTCGAGTGAATATTTGATTATAATTTTCTATCATTTTAGGACGAAAAACAGTAACATCATATTTTTTGAAAATCAAAAGTAATGCTTCCATTTCAGCAACCATATCTTGCTCTATTGGATAGGTTCCTGCCAAAATATGTTCAAGCGACTTGGGATCATAAGCCTCAGCAACAGTTGGAGTCGGACCATTATTTAAAGCAGATCCTAAAACAACAGCTCTTAATCGTGAAGATTCATTTTTTACATTTAATTGTAACATATATTTTGATTTTGACTCTTTGCAAATATAAAAAAGCTTCCCTATTATGAGAAGCTTTCAAAATAAAAATATAAACAATTTATCGTTTGTTGATAGCGACAAAATCACGCAACGGATATCCTGTATAAATTTGTCGTGGACGACCTATAGGTTCTTTATTTTCGCGCATCTCTTTCCACTGAGCAATCCATCCTGGGAGTCTACCTATTGCAAATAAAACGGTAAACATATCTGTTGGAATTCCTAAGGCGCGATAGATGATACCCGAATAAAAATCGACGTTTGGATATAATTTTCTAGATACAAAATAATCGTCAACAAGTGCTGACTCTTCTAGTTTTTTTGCAATTGCTAAAATCGGATCGTTAACTCCAAGCTCTCTTAAAACTTCATCTGCCGCTTTTTTAATAATTTTTGCTCTTGGGTCAAAATTTTTATAAACTCTGTGCCCAAAGCCCATAAGCCTAAAAGGATCTTCTTTATCCTTTGCTTTTGCAAGATATTTATCGGCATCACCTCCATTTTTTTGAATCTCTTCGAGCATTTCTAAAACCGCTTGATTTGCGCCTCCATGTAACGGTCCCCAAAGTGCAGAAACTCCAGCAGAAATTGATGCAAAAAGTCCAGCATGAGATGATCCTACCATTCTAACAGTTGATGTTGAACAGTTCTGTTCATGATCTGCATGAAGAATAAATAATTTATCTAATGCATTAATTACAATAGGATTTGCTGTGTATGGACCAGTAGGCAATTGAAACATTAAATGTAAAAAATTCTCAACATATCCTTTGGTGTTGTCATAATAATTTAAGGGAAATCCTGATGATTTTCTGAAAGTCCAAGTAGCTAAGACTAAAAATTTTCCCATTGTTTTGCAAATGGCTTCATACATTTCGTTTTCGTTTTCGACATTTACTACCTTTGGATTAAAAGCTGTTAATGCTGATGTTAAGGAAGACAAAACTCCCATCGGGTGAGCAGTTTTAGGAAAACCATCAATAATGTTTTTCATTTCTTCATTAACAAGAGTGTATCGTCTAATGTCGTTTTCAAACTGTTTCAACCTTTCGGTACTTGGTAATTCGCCAAAGATTACTAAGTAAGACACCTCTAAGAAATTTGCTTTGTCAGCTAAATCTTCGATAGCATATCCTCTATATCTTAAAATTCCTTCTTCGCCATCAAGAAATGTTATTTTGCTTAAACAAACGCCAGAATTTTTATATCCAGGATCCATTGTGATTGCACCAGAAGCATCTCTCAATTTACTAATATCGATTGCAACCTCGTTTTCAGAACCTTCTATTAACGGAAGTTCATATTTCTTGCCTTTTAATTCTAAAGTAGCTGTTTTTGACATGATGAATTTTAATGAATTTAAATTTTGTTGATTTTACAAATTTAATAAATTTAAAAGGATAATAAAAATATTTAGATATAACGATTGCGCAAATTTTATTAATAATAAAAAATGCCCCAATTAGTGCCATACTTTTTGGGGCATTTGTAAACTAGTATGCTTTTTTTATAAAATTATAAAACCTTTGTCAAAGTTCAAAACTTTGACAAAGGTTAAACTGAATTACTCTTTTACAATTTTCTCTACTTTACTGCCTTTGTCAGAAATGATTTTTACAAAATAAACTCCGTTTGCTTTTTCTGAAATATTAATTGATGTTTTAACTTCATCAACCAATTTAGTTTGCAATAATCGTCCTTGAACGTCGTACAATTCTACTGATTTGATGTTGCTATTATTATTTTGGTTGATATTAATTATTGAACTTGTTGGGTTTGGATAAACCGTAATTGCATTGTCTATCTCAAAATTACCTTTGCTTAATGTTTGAAAAGTGGTGTTTGCCATTCCGGTATCGACTGGTGCGTTGTAATCAAAATAAATATCCGCACGTTTATCAACCATATCACCATTAATGAGAGAGTTTAGAGTTTTGATTTTGAATAAAACATTGCCATGACCACCAGAATCTAAATTGATGGTTTGAAAAATAAATTCGGCTACATTGCCATTAATTCTGGTATAAGAAGGATTTGAAGTATTCATAACTTGCAAACTATTTACATCATATTTTGTGGCATCAATTATTACTTTTACCACAATATTTTCGGCTGGATAATTTCCTGTGTTTTCAAAATTTACTCCGTAATGCAAATATTGACCAATGTAACTTGGATCAACCGATTCTCCTTCGAGACATTCAATGTTATTTGGATCATAACTTCCCACCACGGTTTGGTTGTAATTAAAAGTGTTATCCGCAGGAATGTCGTCTGTTGCAGGATTGGTAGTAGTTACAAAATTCAAAATAGTACCAATATTTACAGCTGGAATTTCTACAGGCGAATTAACATTTAGTGTTACCATAAAACTTCTGCTTTCAAACGGCAATAAGTTAGTATATTGAAAAGTTAATAACCCAGTTGCAGTTATACTTGGATTTAAAGTTGAGGAAACAAAATCTAAAATTGAATCATCATAATTTAAGGTTACTGTACCAGAATTAAGTTGGTTACCTTTATTTTTAATAACCACATCATAGGTAGCATCAAATCCTGGTCGAGCTTGATTTATTGGCGCTATCACAACTTCTAAGTCATTGTGAATACCAATTGGGGCAATACAAAAATTTTGAGTGGTGGTATTATTATTGTTATCTAAAAAGTCTATTGTTGCTGTTGCAGGTGAAAAAGCATACCAAGTTGGATTTTCTACTTCTGGAGTAATTTCAAAACTTCCTGCTTGGGTGTAAAAATAATAATTACCTAAAGAATTTGTAAATGATGATGCAACAACATTTCCGTCATTAATTTTATATTTAATTTTAGACTGAACAGAATCATTGGCGTCACAGCCGTTGTTGTTTGCATCAAAAAGTGCATTACCAGTAATAGTATTATAATTTCCTCCAGGCACAAAAGAACAATAAGAATTTACAACACAATTTGTGTTTCCGTAAACACTAAGTTTTGAGTAAACTTCATCAACTTTAGCTTCGTCTGTACAAATGTATTGCAATCCCAAATTGTTTGTAAAATCAAAACTTATAAATGGATTGATTCCTTTTTTCATAAATAAGGATTGTAATTGATTGTAACCACATGCAAAGTATTGAAGATTTGAACATCCTGAAACATCAATAGAGGTTAGTAAATTGTGTTCAGAATTTAGCATCGTCAGGTTATTCAGATTTCCAATATTGAGAGAATTTAGTTGATTGTAATCACATAAAAAGTTTTGAAGACTAGAAAAATTACTTACATCAAAAGTCGTAAATTGGTTATTTTGAATATCAAGATATTCTAAATCTAAACCAGCAAGATTAACATTTGTGAAAAGATTATTAACTATATGTAATCTTTTTAAATTAATTGTTGGACTTAAGTCTAAAGTACTTAATTGATTTTGATTACACGAAAAATCGTGTAGATTTATTAATCCAGTTAAGTTAATATTTGTGAATTGATTTGCATTGCAATACAATACATTTAAATTACTTAAATTGGTAACATTTAAACTTGTTAACAGGTTGTATTCACATTGAAAATATGAAAGATTAGTTAATGCGCTAACGTCAAGTGATGTTAAATGTTGATTATTGCAGTAAAGTGATCTTAAATTGGTAAAATATTCAATTCCAACCATACTATCAAAAATAGGACCTATTACTACCGATAAATATGAACCATTTACAGCTAAATCGTAAACAGCTAAAGCTTCTGAAATTTCAATTTCACTATCATTATTTATATCAATTGATATACTATTTCCATTAATGTCATGTGTAATTTCACCATTTGCGTTACCGTTATAAATTAATCTCCATTTAAAAATAGGATCCGGAAAATTAATTATAGGTTCATTGACTACAACAATATTAAAAGTTCCTACAAAAAAACAATCAGAATTGTTATTTGTAATTCTATATCCAATAACTTGACTATTTACCGTTATGTTGGTATATGATGAAGGATTTACAATAGGATTAGTATTATTTAAAGCATCAGCTTCTGATGGATAATAGGTTACAGAACAATTTGGATTACTATTTAAAATATCACTTGTATTATTTGTAAAATCAAAAGTATAAAATCCGTCAAAAGGAGCATCTTGAATTCCTATATTTAATGAATAGTAATAATTACCCTGATAAAACGGAGAATTATTATCTAACAATAAATCCATTACAGCAAAATTATCTGGATTTGCATTCTCCCATACTCTAGCCGTAACAATATGAATGTTATAACTTGGACCCGAATAATTAGTTGGATTTGGAATAACATTAATATTTGAAACAGCATCACTATTACTTGCGAAATAGGCTATTGAATACAAATTTGAATCATTTACTGCTAATATTTCAGATGATTTTGTGTTTAAATCAAATATTGAATTACAGGAGTAATATGTTGAAGGAGTTCCTAATGTAATTTGCCCATTCACACCATTCACTACAAACAACAGTACGATTATTTTTATTAGATTTTTCATAGTTGATTATTTTTAAAGTTTGTATTTTTTTATTTGGTTAGTTTATTTATAGTTTGCAACAACAGTTCTTTTTTTCTACTCGCAACTGGCAAAACTGCGTTGGTGTTGAGCTGTAAGGTATGTTCTATTTTGTCAAAAAATTGAGCATAACTAATGTTTACTAAATACGATTGATGAATGCGCAAAAATCCTTTGTCTGCCAACAACTCTTCATATTCTTTTAATGGTTTTGATACTATAATTTGTTTTTTGTTGTTGAGTACAAAAGTGGTATAATTGCTATCTGATTGTGCATAAACAATGTCGTCGATAACCACAATATGAATTCCTTCGGCAGTTGAAAGTGCAATTTTTTTAGTGGTTTTTTGTTTGCCCAATTGCTCAATCAGTAACTCAAACGATTCTTGACTTGGCGATTTTGTTTTTTCTATTTTGGCAATTACTGCTTTGAGTTCGTCAGGATCAATTGGTTTTAGTAAATAATCTAACGCGCTCATTCTAAATGCTTTTACAGCATATTCCTCAAAAGCTGTAATAAAAACGATTTGAAATTTTGGAAAACCATTTTTATCTTGATAGTTTTTCAACACGTCAAAACCTGTTCCACCAATGAGCATGATGTCTAAAAAAATTACATCAGGTTGCAAACTTGATAAATGTTCAACTGCGCTATCAACAGTTTCTGCCTCGGCAATTACCTCAAAATTTGGAGCATACAACTGCAACATTTGATGTAATCCTTTACGCAAGATTTCGTCGTCTTCTATGATGATTGTTTTTATCATTTTTATATTTTTTGAGTGATGAGTGAAAAGTAATTAGTGATTAGCCTTAACTTAGTTATCAAATAGTACTTTTTTCTAATCATTTTTTACTCTTACTAATTACTCTTCACTAATTACTCTTCACTAATTACTTAATCGGAATTACAAGCAAAACTTTAGTTCCTGTTTCAGTTTGCAAAATATCTAATTTTGTGTTTTTGTTCGTATTTTTTTGAAGCATCTCCAGACGTTCTTTTATAATACTCAATGCCATAGATTTGTGTAATACAACTTGATTTTCTTTCAATTTTTTTGAGTTATCAATGCCAATTCCGTCATCGATAATGGTAACATAAAGCGCATTATTTTGTACCTCAAAGTTTAATTCTATTTTTCCTTTGGCTTGTTTGGGCAAAATGCCGTGAATTATGGCGTTTTCTACCAACGGTTGTATCAACATTGGTGGTACCAACATATCATCTTCTACTGAACTGGCTTTGGAAATTGTAAATTCAAATACATTTTTTAATCGCAATTGTTCAAGCGATAAATATTGTGTTAAACTTGCCAATTCTTTGTCAACAGTTATCCAGTTTTCTTTAGACGATTCTAATGTAAACCGCATCAGTTTAGAAAACATTGCCAAATATTTTGCTGCTTCTTCTTTTTCGTTTTGCATAATATAGGACGAAATTGCCGCCAAACAATTAAACAAAAAATGCGGATTCATTTGCAAATGCAACGCTTTTTGTTTGTAATCTAATAACTGATTTTCGAGTTCTAATTGCTGTTTTTGTTGTTGTTTTTTCTTTTGAACATAAAACAACCCAAAAAGTAATATAGAAATTAATAAACCCAAAGCCCAAAACCATTGTTTTTTGTTGGCAGTAGCAACTGCTTCTTGTTGTTTGATTTTTTCTTTCTCGTAAGCAAAATTCATTTCGGCTTGCGTTATTTTTTGAATACTTTCTTGGTTTACCAAACTATCTTTTAAGACCTGATAATTTTTTGAATGGAACAATGCCAATTTGGAATTATTTTTAGATTCATACAAATCGCTCAATACTTTCTCGACTTTGGTCTTGTGTTCCAATACATTTGCTTTACAGGCTAAGTCTTTTGCTTTAAGAGCAAATAATAATGCCTCATCAACTTTATTTTGTTCATTTTTAAGTTCAGCCATGTAATAATTGGTATCAAAACTACCAAACATATCCTCTATTTTTACAAAGTTTTGTAAAGCAATATTCCAGTATTTTTCGGCATTAATAAAATCTTTTGTTTTAAAATAATATGAACCCATATTATTGTTCCATTCGCCAATTGCTCTGTAATCTTGACTGTTTGATAATGCAATTTTAGCCAAATCTAAATATTTTTTTTCTTGTGTTAGTTGTTTCAATTGCTCATAAATTACTGCAATATTGGTAAGTGTAATTCCTCTATTTTCATCATTATTTTTACCTTGTAAAACTTGCGTTTCTTCAAGAATTTTTAAAGCATCTTTTGGCCTGTTAATCGATTTGTAAATCACTCCAATATTATTATTTAGGTTAATTTGCATCTTAGACAACTTATTTTTATCTGCAATTTTTTTACCTTCAAAATAATATTCTAACGCTTTGTAATAATTACTTTGCTCTGATGCTATAACGCCCAAACTTCCTAAAGTTTTTACAATTCCTTCGTGGTTTTCTTGCAATTCGTTTTGATAAATTGTTTTGGCTTCGATAAAATAATTCTTTGCTTGATTATAGTTTCCTTTTATAATAGCAACATTCCCTAAAAACTGAATGGCTTGCACTTGTTGCAAATAGTTTTTGTTTTGCTTTGCAAATAAGTAAGCTTTATTTGCATAAAAAATAATCTCATCAAGATTGACATATTTGTTTTGCTCTGCAATTTGCAATGCAATTTTAGTTTGTACTTCTTGATTTTTCTCTGACTGAAATTGTTTTTTTAAACTTTGGATATTACTTTGAGAAAAACCAAAGAAGGTCGAAAAAATAATAATAAAGAAATATAATTTTAATGGATGTATCATTATCAACTTTTATTTAAAACAAATGTAAATTAATAAGACTTTAAAAAAAGAGCAAATGAGAATTCGTAGATGTAATATGAGAATTTGATATATAAAAAAACACCTGACAAATTTTAAATCTGTCAGGTGTATTACTTTAAAAGTAATCTTAGTTTATTATTTTATTTAAAGGCTTTTAATCCAGGAAAGTAAGCAGTATCTCCAAGTTCTTCTTCAATTCTTAATAACTGGTTGTATTTTGCCATTCTATCAGAACGCGATGCCGAACCTGTTTTAATTTGCCCACAATTTAAAGCTACTGCTAAATCTGCAATAGTATTATCTTCTGTTTCTCCAGAACGGTGTGACATTACAGATGTATAACCGGCATTTTTAGCCATATTTACCGCAGCAATTGTTTCGGTTAAAGTTCCTATTTGGTTTACTTTTACCAAGATTGAATTGGCAATTCCTTCATTAATACCACGAGATAATCTTTCTACATTAGTAACAAATAAGTCATCTCCAACTAATTGAATTTTATTTCCAATTAATTCGGTTAAATATTTCCAACCATCCCAATCATCTTCTTGCATACCATCTTCAATAGAAATAATTGGATAATTTGTTGCAAGTGAAACCAAATATTCTGCTTGCTCCTTTGATGTTCTTATTTTACCAGTCTCTCCTTCAAATTTTGTATAATCATATTTTCCGTCCACATAAAATTCTGAAGCGGCACAATCTAAAGCTATCATTACTTCATCGCCAAATTTATATCCAGCATTTTCAACAGCTTTTTTTATAGTGTCCAAAGCATCTTCGGTTCCACCAGCTAAGTTAGGCGCAAAACCACCTTCGTCGCCCACAGCTGTTGACAATCCTCTGTCATGCAAAACTTTTTTAAGATTATGAAAAATTTCGGTTCCCATTTGCATAGCATGAGTAAAAGAAGTTGCCTTTACCGGCATAATCATAAACTCTTGAAAAGCTATTGGCGCATCAGAATGTGAACCACCATTTATTATATTCATCATAGGAACTGGAAGCGTGTTTGCAGAAACACCGCCTACATATCTATATAAAGGCATTCCTAATTCGTTTGCTGCAGCTTTTGCAACTGCCAATGAAACTCCTAGAATTGCATTAGCACCAAGATTAGATTTGTTTGAAGTTCCATCTAACTCAATCATAGTTTTGTCAATCAAATTTTGCTCAAAAACAGAAACTCCCATGAGTTCGTTTGCAATTGTACTATTTACATTTTCAACAGCTTTCAAAACCCCTTTACCTAGATAAGCTTTGCCTCCATCTCGAAGTTCAACCGCTTCATGTTCGCCAGTCGATGCACCACTTGGCACTGCGGCACGCCCTAAAACGCCATTTTCTGTTATAACATCTACTTCGATTGTAGGATTTCCGCGTGAGTCAAGAATTTGCCTTGCATGAACTTTGATAATAATACTCATTGTTTGTAATTTTATTATTAGATTGACAAATTTAAACATTAAAAAAAATCAAATTCATTATTTTATAAAAACTTATAAACGCAAACGATTTAGTGATTGTTCTATTAGTTATATTTACATTTTATCATTGAATAAACCATAAATAAATATACTATTTTTCTTATTTTTTGAACAAAAAATGCATTTGAGCAATCTTTTCATGTATTTTGTGGATGTTTTTTATATTTTGCTTTGTATAAATAATTACTTTTATCCGTAATAAATAGTTGTTAATTAAAATAACTGTAATGAAAAATAATTTTATTCTTAAATTTTCAATTTCAAAAACAATAATAGTTTTTGGATTGTTTTTATTTATTTCTGGTTTACAAATATCATATTCTCAAAACTATCGCAACGCCAAAGCGTATATAAATGATTTTGGAAAAAATGAACTATTTGTAAAAGAATCATTGATGGAATATTCGACTTCAATTATAGATGCAAGTCCAGAAGAGAGAATAGCACATACTATGGAACGTATTTATACAAAACTTGAAGATATCAATTCAAACTTAATGAAAAATGATATTGGTCTTTTTGGTGATACAGATTTAAGAACAGCGTTTTTAAAATTAAATTCAGAAACCGTCACACTTTTAAAAAATAAATCACTTAAGCTTAACGACTATGAAATTCAAAGTGCATTAGATTATCAAGAGATTTTCAAAAATTTTAGTTATAAGGAGCTTCAAATTTCAAATTATTATTCAGAAATTTTAGCTTATGAAAATTCTAAACGTGAGTTTGGATTGAAATATAATGTTCTGATAAGAGCATATAACAAAAAAAATGTTTTTGAATACAATGCATACGAAAATTTAATTTTTTATAAACTCAATGTTCTTGATGATAAATTGACCGATTTACTTAAAGGCACTGACATAACAAAAGCTAATGAATGTATGAACTATATTGTAAGTCAAGGTCAGGATGGTTTTTTAAAAACAAGTTTATACAAAAATGATTTTACCGATACTTCGTTGAACGATGCTAATATTGAATTTATAAATTTCATGCTTAAACAAAAGCAAGAAATTATACCTTTGTTTGAAGACTATTTAAAAGTTACTGCCGATTTTCAAAAGATAAAATCAAAATTTGTCGAAAATAATGAGTTGGTTTCTGTTGATGAGTATAACATGGAAGTAAAAAAATTCAATAAATCTAAAAACACATTTTTCGATACTGTTTATGCAAATCAAATCAAGAAAAAAGACTTAATAAATCGTTGGTATATTACAAATAGTGACTTTCTAAAACACAACATCGAATTTGAAAACCTGTACGAACGATTTGCAAACACTGATTAGAGTTTACTAGAAGATTTAATGTTTTTAATAAAATCATCAAAAAGGTAAGATGAATCATGTGGACCTGGACTTGCTTCGGGATGATATTGTACCGAAAAGCAGTTTTTAGATTTCATCTTCATCCCAGCAATTGTGTTATCGTTTAAATGTACATGAGTTATTATAAAATCAGAATTATTTTCTAAGGCAACTCTATCTACCGCAAAACCATGATTTTGAGAAGTTATTTCTCCTTTTCCTGTTATTAAATTTTTTATTGGATGATTTATTCCACGGTGACCGTTGAACATTTTATAAGTTGCTATTCCATTTGCTAATGCAATAATTTGATGTCCGAGACAAATTCCAAAAAGTGGTAAATTATTTTCAATTATTTTTTTTGCAACTTCAATTGTTTCTACTAATGGTTCAGGATCGCCAGGTCCATTTGACAAAAAATATCCATCAGGATTAAACGATTTTAATTCTTCAAAAGTAGCGTCAAAAGGAAATATTTTTATGTAACAATCTCTTTTTGAAAGATTACGAAGAATATTTTTTTTGATACCTAAATCGACAGCCGCAATTTTATAGGTTGCGTTTTCATCACCAAAAAAATAGGGCTCAGAAGTCGAAACTTTTGATGCCAGTTCCAATCCTTTCATATTTGGGATTCTTGATAATTGATTTTTTAAATCATCAATTGAAGTTTCATCAGTACAAATAACTGCATTTTGTGCTCCATTATCTCTAATATAACTTACCAGAGCTCTTGTATCAACATCTGAAATACATATAAGATTTTGTTTTTGAAAATAATCAAATAAATTACTTTCAGAGTCTGGACGTGAATGATTAAAACTAAAATTTTTACAGACTAAACCCGAAATCATTATTATGTCTGACTCAACTTCTTCAACATTTACCCCGTAGTTTCCAATGTGAGGATTTGTTGTAACCATGATTTGACCGAAATAGGAAGGATCTGTAAAAATTTCCTGATAACCCGTCATTCCTGTATTAAAGCATACTTCTCCAAAAGTTGTTCCAGAAATTCCAATAGATTTTCCATAAAAAATTGTTCCGTCAGCTAATAATAAAATGGCTTGAGGTCGCGTAGTGTAATTCATTTTTAGTTAGTAAAAGAAGTAAGTTGTTGTTGTGTTGCAAATTTAGTTTATTTTTTTAAATCTACTACCAATTTACTGAAACGACAATATCAAAATAAGACTATTTTTTTAAAAACAAATTCATTTAAACTTGGTTTAGCTATACTTTTTTTTATTTTTACAAAATGAAAATACACGGAAAACTAATAATTATAGGCGGAGCTGTTGATAAAGGCAGTTTTAGTGAAACCGATTTAGATAAAAATGCAACAAAAAATTTAAATTTTTTTGAAACAGGAATTTTAAAAAGAATAATTGGTGAAGCAAAACACAAACAAAATTCAAGAATTGAAGTTGTTACCACAGCCTCAAAAATTCCAAAAGAAATAGGTCCAGAATATGTCAAAGCCTTACACTATTTAGGAGCAGAAAATGTTGCTATTTTAGATATTATAAGCCGAGAACAAGCCATGGATAACGAGATTTTAACGCGGTTAAAAGCGGCTGATGTTGTCATGTTTACTGGTGGCGATCAACTTAGACTAACTTCAATTCTTGGTGGAACACCTTTTCATGATATATTATTAGACAAGTATCATAATGAAGAATTTATTTATGCAGGAACAAGTGCTGGTGCCGCAGCTGCTAGTAATAATATGATTTATCAAGGCAGTAGTAGCGAAGCTTTGCTGAAAGGCGAAGTTAAAATTACAAGTGGTTTAGGACTAATTGACGGAGTTATAATCGACACCCATTTTGTTCAACGCGGGCGAATTGGCAGATTATTTCAATCTGTAGTTGGCAATCCAAAAGTTCTTGGCATAGGTCTAGGAGAAGATACTGGATTATTGATAAAAAACAATAATGAAATGGAAGCTATCGGTTCTGGGCTTGTAATATTGGTGGACGGAAGAGAAATCAAAGATACCAATTTAACTCAGGTAGAGTTAGGACAGCCAATTTCAATTAACCATCTGGTTACCCATGTTTTAAGTATGCACGATACTTTTAATTTACAAACTTTTAAAATGACTATTAAAAGTTCACAATATATTTAAATTTAAGTACTATTTTAAATGAAAATAATAATTCACGGTGGTTTTTTTTCAGAATCGGCTACAAATCATGAAACAAAAGTAGCAAAACAAGAGGCATTACAACAAATTGTAAAAGATTCATATACTTTTTTAAAAAATCATTCTGCATTAGAAACTGTAGTTTATGCAGTTTCACAATTGGAAAACGACAAATTATTTAATGCAGGTATCGGTTCTCAAATTCAAAGTGATGGAAAAATACGAATGAGTGCTTCTTTGATGGATGGTACAACCCAAAAATTTAGTGGTGTTATCAATATTGAAGAAGTGAAAAATCCAATTCAAGTTGCTCAGATTTTATTAAATCAAGACGATAAAGTTCTAGGTGGCAGTGGTGCAACTAATTTTGCAAGGCAACATGGTTTTGAGAAATATTCTACAGAAATTCCTCAACGCCGAGCCGAATATGAAGCAAAAGTAAAATCACTCAGAACAGGAACCGTAGGTTGTGTAGCTTTAGATGCAAATGGAAATCTTGCAGTCGCAACATCTACTGGAGGAAAAGGTTTTGAAATTCCTGGACGCATTTCAGACTCTGCAACCGTAGCTGGAAATTATGCAAATAAATTTTGTGGCGTAAGCTTAACAGGTGTTGGCGAAGATATAGTTAGCGGTGCCGTGGCCTCAAAAATTGTGACCCGAGTAACTGATGGCTTTTCGATACAAAAAGCATTTGAAAAAACATTTGATGAGTTAAAACCTTTTGACGGGTTTGCTGGAGCTATAGGAATTGACAAATTCGGAACTATTTTTCATCAAGATTCACATCCTCGTATGGTTTTTGCCTGGTTTGACGGGGAAAATCAAGGAGTTTTTGAGTAATAATTATTTTAAAAACTAAAATCCCAACCTTTCGATTGGGATTTAAAACTAATTTAATTGTTTTTAATTTTTTAAAATTTTTAAAACAACCGATCCACTATCAGAACTCATTGTCAAAAAATATAATCCATTCGTTTGAAAAGATAAATCCAAATTTTGAGTTTGAAATCCTATCGAAGCCTCTACTTTCATTTCATAAATTAATTGACCTTGAATATTTGTTATTCTAAAATTTATCTTTTCAAAATTCTGCAAATTATAATTAATATTTACCATTCCAGATGTCGGATTTGGAGCTAAACTTAATTCTAAATTATTAGCAGAAAAATTAGATTTACTTAGTGTTGTGGGACAATTTACCAGTACAATAGTATTTGAGTTTGTATAACTACCTACTGCTAATTGTCCTTCTAATCCTCTTCCAGCCGACCATAAATTTGATGTAAATTCTAAAGCTTGAGAATGTATATATCCAGCTGAAATTAAAAACCAAGTATTACTAGTTCCTACTTGTGTTAGTATATTAGTATTTGAAACTATTCCCAATCCAAGTTGACCATAATTATTAAGACCCGAAGTCCAGAGCGTATTATCATTTTTTACAGCCATAGAATGTCCGTTTCCAGCTGATATTTTTATGTAAAAATATTGAACACCACCAAAAGTTCCCGGTAAAAAAGTGTTTGAAGATGTATTATTTCCATAACACAATTGCCCATTCGCATTATTTCCAGCTGTAAATAGAAAACCATTGGTGTTTAAAATCATGCTGTGATCATATCCTGCAGAAATTTCCATCCAATTATTTAAAGTCGAAAGTATTATAGGTGATAAACTACTGATATTTGTTCCGTTACCAAGTTGCCCAAAAGTATTGTCACCCCAACCATATAAAACGCCACTACTATCAATTGCTAAAGAATGTTGATTTCCTGCATCTATTTTTGACCAATTTGTTGCCGTACCAACTTGATTGGGAAGATTTGTATTTATTATAGTCCCATTACCAAGTTGTCCTAAATTGTTTAATCCCCACGACCATAACGTTCCGTTTGTTTTTATTGCCAGGCTAAATTGAGTTCCAGATGAAACTTTAAACCAATCTGTAGCAGTACCAACTTGAGTTACTGTCCAGGTAGCATTATTAAAAGATCCGTTTCCAAGTTGACCAAAAAGTCCACTTCCCCAAGCCCACAGAGTTCCGTTAGTTTTGACAGCAAGCGAGTGATTATCACCAGCAGAAACTGTTGCCCAATCGTTTGCAACACCTATTTGTATTGGAAGATTTTGATTTCCAGAAAATCCTAATCCTAATTGGTTTCCGTTTAATCCCCAGCCCCAAAGAGTGCCATCGCCTTTTATTGCTAAAGTAAAATTTTGGCCAGCAGAAATTTCTCGCCAACAAGGTACAGAACCTACTTGCCCAAAAGATACTGTTGTAAATAACAAAATAAAAACTGATAATTGTACTAATTTTTTCATGATTTATATATTTAAAGATTTATAACATATCAAGTAGATTTGAGTTTTGTTACCCTATGATGCCCTGTTTTTAATAAATTTAAAATAAAACCTTGATTATAAACATTTTAAAGTTACTGTTTTAGTATTAAAAATTATATAAGAATTCCACAATTATTTATTTATCCATTTAATTTATAAAATAACACATATTAAATTTTAGTGATTGTTTACAAAATATTGATTGATTTTATTGGGTTTCAAAATTTACATCAATCATAAAAATAAAATTTAGATTCAAAAAAAAATAAAAAATATTCATAGGGTTTAAAAGATTATCTGATTATTAATGATTTATCTTACATATAACTCAAAAATATAATTGTAAAAAAAAACGCAAAAAAATCCCAACCTTTCGATTGGGATTTTTTATTTGTAAGTAAGTTAAAAAGTGTTGATAAAACGTTTATTTTACTTTGTTAAATACAGCTTTAAAAGCTTCTGGGTGATTCATTGCTAAATCAGCTAATACTTTACGGTTTAATTCGATACCGTGTTTTTTAACTTTTCCCATAAACTGAGAATAACTCATTCCTTCCAGTCTAGCTCCAGCATTAATACGTTGAATCCATAAGGCACGGAAATTTCTCTTGTTTTGCTTTCTGTCGCGATAAGCATAAACCATCGCTTTTTCTACTGCATTTTTTGCAACTGTCCAAACGTTTTTACGACGACCAAAGAAACCTTTGGCTTGCTTCATTATTTTTTTTCTTCGTGCTCTTTTAGCAACTGAATTTACCGATCTTGGCATAATTTTTCTGTTTTTTTGTAGCAGGCGTTCCGAATTTAATCAAGGAAACTTTAAAGCCATACTCCAAGGTTATTTTAAATTGTTTTAACCTAAAGAACTCTTTAGTCTAAAGTTTTTTAAAGTCGAATGTCAAAAGTCTAGGACTTTCTAACTTTTGGACTTTCTAACTTTCGACTATTAAATAATTCTTAATTGTTGTTTGATGCTTTTCATATCTGTTTTATGAACTAAAGCAGAATGAGTTAAAGCTAATTTACGCTTCTTAGACTTTTTTGTCAAGATGTGGCTTTTGAAAGCGTGCTTTCTTTTAATTTTTCCAGAACCAGTAACTTTAAAACGTTTCTTGGCACTAGATTTTGTTTTCATTTTAGGCATAATTTCCCTAATTTAATTTATATTTAACTTACTTACTATCTTTTAGTCTAAAGTTTTTAATGTTTTAAAGTTGAAAAGTTTTTACTTTTTTCACTTTATAAACTTATTCTTTATGACTTATTTCTTCTTTTTAGGTGCAATATACATTATCATTCTTTTACCCTCGAGTACTGGCAATGCTTCTACTTTTCCGTGGTCTTCTAAATCTTGAGCTAAACGCAATAATAAAATTTGCCCTTGTTCTTTATAAATAATTGAACGACCTTTAAAAAATACAAACGCTTTTAATTTTGCACCTTCTTTTAAAAATTTTTCTGCATTTTTACGTTTAAAATCATAATCATGTTCATCTGTTTGTGGCCCGAAACGAATTTCTTTTACCACGATTTGCGTCGATTTAGCTTTTAATTCTTTATCACGCTTTTTCTGCATGTAAACAAACTTTTTATAGTCCATTATTTTACAAACAGGTGGTTCAGCATTTGGTGAAATTTCAACTAAATCTAACTCGAACTGATCGGCAAGACGCATAGCATCTGCAGTTTTAAAAATTCCGGGTTCAATGTTATCTCCAACAAGGCGAACTTCGGGCACACGAATAAAATTATTTATTCTATGTTCATCTTTTTTTTCTACTCGAGGTTGATAACCTCTGTTGTTTCTAATTGCTATGGCTATATTATTTTAATTAAACTTCAAATGTTTTTAATGATTTTGCAACTTCATCATTTACAATTTTTACAAAATCTTCAATTGTAACTGTTATATTTCCTTTACCTTCTTGTCCGTGACGGCGAATGGAAATTGTATTATTTTTTTGTTCTTCTTCACCAACTATTAACATAAATGGTGTTTTTTGCATTTCAGCATCTCTAATTTTTCTACCAATTGTTTCATTTCTATTATCAATTTGGGCGCGAATGTCGTGATTTTCTAGCAGATTTAAAACTTTTTTAGCATAATTTTCATATTTATCGCTTAAACATAAAATTAATCCTTGCTCTGGCATTAACCAAAGGGGGAAATTTCCAGCGGTATGCTCTATCAAAATTGCTATAAATCGTTCCATACTTCCAAAAGGAGCTCTATGTATCATTACTGGTGTATGCAACTCATTATCAGATCCTTTATAAGTCAATTCGAAACGCTCTGGCAAATTATAATCTACCTGAATCGTGCCAAGTTGCCAACTTCTGCCCAGAGCATCTTTTACCATAAAATCTAATTTTGGACCATAGAAAGCAGCTTCGCCGTAAGCAACAACAGTATTTAAACCTTTATCTTTGGCTGCATTAATAATTGCATTTTCTGCTTTTTCCCAGTTTTCGTCGCTACCAATATATTTGTCTCTATTTTCTTGATCTCTTAATGAAATTTGAGCTGTAAAATTTTCAAATCCTAACGAACCAAAAACATATAAAACTAAATCAATAACATTTTTGAACTCTTGATCTAATTGATCTGGTGTACAAAAAATATGGGCATCATCTTGAGTAAATCCTCGAACTCTAGTTAATCCGTGTAACTCTCCAGACTGTTCATATCTGTAAACTGTTCCAAATTCAGCATATCTTTTTGGTAAATCTTTATAACTCCATGGTCGTACATTAAAAATTTCACAATGGTGTGGACAATTCATAGGTTTTAGCAAAAACTCTTCACCTTCTGCTGGAGTGTGAATTGGCTGAAAACTGTCAGCACCATATTTTGCGTAGTGTCCCGAAGTAACATATAACTCTTTTTGACCTATATGTGGTGTTACAACTTGTTCGTAACCGCCTTTTTTTTGTGCTTTTTTCAAAAATTGTTCAAGTCTGTCTCTTAATGCTGCGCCTTTTGGCAACCATAAAGGTAATCCTGCTCCTACTTTAGATGAAAATGCAAACAATTCTAATTCTTTGCCCAACTTTCTGTGGTCACGACGTTTGGCTTCTTCTAGTAATTCTAAATAATCTGTCAAATCTTTTTGCTTCGGAAACGAGATTCCATAAACACGAGTAAGTTGTTTGTTTTTCTCATCACCACGCCAGTAAGCTCCAGCAACACTCATAATTTTCATAGCTTTTATTATTCCAGTATTTGGAATATGACCGCCACGACACAAATCAAAAAAGTTTGCATGATCGCAAAAGGTAATCGTTCCGTCGGCGAGGTTTGAAATTAATTCGGTTTTATATTCGTTATCTTTATATATATCTAATGCCTCAGCTTTTGAAACTGGTCGCATTTTGAACTCAAATTTTTCTCTTGCTATTTCTAATACTCTATCCTCAATTCGTTTAAAATCGGTATCTGTAATTTTATTTTCACCAAAATCTACATCATAATAAAAACCGTTATCAATAGCAGGACCAAGTGTTAATTTGATTCCAGGAAATAGTTCTTCTAAGACTTGCGCCATAACATGAGAAGTCGAATGCCAAAACGCTTTTTTACCATCTTTATCGTTCCAGGTAAATAAAACTAAAGCACCATCGCTAGTTAATTTTGTTGCAGTTTCGATAGTAGTGCCATTAAAAGAAGCCGAAATTACATTTCTAGCCAATCCTTCGCTTATGCTTTTTGCAATATCTAATGGAGTTGCACCTGAAACAAACTCCTTAACCGAACCATCTGGTAACGTAATATTTATCATTCCTGAAAATTTATGGATTGCAAATATAAGGCTTTAACAAAACAGTTACAACACTTGAACTAAATTATAATTTTATGCGATAGATTAAATTAATTTTCGACCGTTTACATTTTATTTATCTGAAAATCAAACTATATCATTTTTTTATTTTATTTATGAATCGATTAAAATCAAATCTTCTTAAAAAAAAGTAAAATCATAATATATTTTTATTATTTTTAACAATTACATTCATAATCATACAAAATTCAACCTTATACTTACATGGAAATTTTAAAAATACAAGCATTACGAGGACCAAATATATGGAGTGTTCAACGCAAAAAGCTAATCCAAATGAGATTAGACTTACAGGAAATGGAACAATTTCCGACAAATTTAATAGAAGGTTTTCGAGAACGAATAGAACAGATGTTTCCATCGATGATAGAACATCGTTGTTCTGAAGGAGTACGTGGCGGATTTTTTTCGCGAATAGAACGTGGTACTTGGATGGGTCATGTGATAGAACATATTGCTCTAGAAATACAAACATTGGCAGGGATGGAAACTGGATTTGGACGCACGAGAGAAACCAAAACACCTGGAGTTTACAATGTAGTTTTTAGCTATACCGAAGAGAATGTTGGGATGTTTGCAGCAACATCTGCAGTTAATATTGCGGCATCTTTAATTGCAAATAAGAGCTACGATTTAGATGCTGATATTCAAAAAATGCGTGAAATAAGAGAACGCGTTCGACTTGGTCCAAGCACTGGAAGCATTGTAGAAGAAGCCGTTGCTAGAGATATTCCTTGGATTCGGTTAGGAACAAACTCGTTGGTTCAACTTGGTTATGGCGTAAATCAAATGCGTTTTCAAGCCACAATAACTTGCAAAACCAGTAGTATAGCAGTTGATATAGCTTGCAACAAAGAGCAAACTAAACGCATGTTAGATTTAGCATCTATACCTGTGGCAAATGGAGGTATTTGTGTTGACAACGAAGATTTAGATAGCGTTATTGCCAAAATTGGTTATCCAATAGTGATTAAACCATTGGATGGAAACCATGGAAAAGGTGCTTCGATCAATGTAAAAAATATTGACGATGCACGAGCAGGACTTATTTATGCTAAAACATACAGCAATCGGGTAATAGTCGAGAAATTTATTACAGGTTATGATTTTAGAGTTTTGATAATCGATAACAAACTTGTGGCCGCAGCAAAACGTGAGCCAGCACATATAGTTGGCGATGGAAAAAATACAATTCAAGAGCTTATAGACATTACAAATCTTGACCCAAAAAGAGGTTATGGCCACGAAAATGTTTTGACACAAATAGATGTAGATAGAGACACTACCGATTTGTTAGAAAAATTAAATTATACGCTAACCTCAATTCCAAAAGCAGGAGAAACGGTTTATTTAAAATCAACTGCAAACTTAAGTACGGGTGGTACATCTGTAGATGTTACCGATATGATGCATCCCGAAAATATTTTTCTATGCGAGCGAATTTCTCGAGTTATAGGTTTAGATATTTGTGGTGTAGATATTATGGCTCAAAACTTAACGCAACCTTTGAAAGAAAACGGAGGTTGCATTCTCGAGGTTAATGCGGCTCCAGGATTTAGAATGCACCTTGCTCCTTCTGAAGGTTTGCCAAGAAATGTTGCTGCACCTGTTATAGACATGCTTTATCCACCTGGAAAACCAAGTAGAATTCCGATAATTGCAGTTACAGGAACCAACGGAAAAACAACTACTACTAGACTTTTAGCTCATATTGTAAAAAATAATGGCTTTAAAGTAGGATTTACAACTTCGGACGGAATATATGTTCAAAACCATATGATGGAAAAAGGAGATACAACTGGACCTGTTTCTGCTGAATATATATTGAAAGATCCAACAGTAGAATTTGCTGTTTTAGAGACTGCTCGAGGCGGAATACTTAGATCGGGATTGGGATTTAGTAGATGTGATATTGGAATAATTACAAATATTCAGGAGGATCATTTGGGCTTGAATGATATTCATACGCTTGAGGATTTGGCTCGAGTTAAAAGTACTGTTGTAAAAAGTATTAAAAAAGATGGTTGGGCGATTTTGAATGCAGAAGACGAACACTGTTTAAAAATCGCAAACGATTTAAGTTGCAATATTGCCTATTTTAGTTTGGACGAAAATAACCCGATGGTTCAAAAGTTTGCAAAAGAAGGAAAAATTGTTGCAGTTTATGAAAACGGATTTATTACCATAAAAAAAGGTGAATGGAAAATTCGCGTAGAACGCGCAGTACATGTGCCACTTACACTTGGCGGAAAAGCAAAATTTATGATTGCCAATGTTTTAGCAGCAACTTTAGCAAGCTATTTATGGGGTTTTAAAACAGAAGATATAAGTTTATCACTTCAAACATTTATTCCTAGTGCAGCACAAACACCTGGACGAATGAACATATTTGAATTTAAAAAATTTAAGGTATTAATCGATTTTGCTCATAACGCATCGGGATATCGCGGTGTGGAAGAATATCTGCAAAGCGTAGAGGCATCAAAAAAAATAGGAATTATTGCTGGAGTAGGCGATCGTAGAGACGAAGATATAAAGGAATGTGCTAAAATTGCAGGTCGGATGTTTGACCACATTATTATAAGACAAGAAAAGTATTTGCGTGGTCGGACCGAAGATGAAATTATAAATTTAATTTTGGAAGGTATTGCAGAGAGTGGCAGAAACGTGACTCACGAAATAATTTCTAAAGAAGTTGAGGCTATAAAACATGCTATAAATAACGCTCAAGAAGGTACTTTTATTACTGCGCTGAGCGATGTTGTGACCAATGCTATTAACATTGTTCAAGAATATTTGGATAAAGAAAATGAGGGTGGCGTTGCTTAATATTGATGTGTTAAAATAGTATTTTCAAATCTTTTATCTGAAAATGGGAAATCGAGAGTTATGAAAATTTCATAATTCTCGATTTTTTTTGGTGTTTATTGTTTAATATATATAGGTATACATTATTGTTCTACTCGATTTTGGATTTTATGAAGTTGTTTGAGAATTCTTTTAACTGTTTGTAGGACATATTTGCTAGAGTATCTTGCAAGTCGTGGTTGATATCATCTTGTTTTAGCTTTGCTAGCGGATGATTTTCGGGATAATTTTGACCTTTGTTGGGTGTGAATCTAAGTAGATCATTTGGTTCGCAATTTAGGACTGTGCATAATAACTCGATGTGATCTAGCCTAAAAACTCGAGTGTTGCTGTTGATAATTATATTTGCGGCATGTGGAGTGAATCCCGATTTTACTAAAAATGTATAGGGCTTTGTGATTCCTCGGGCATTGAAAATGGGAGTTGGATTGAGTGTTAGCATTGTTATGGTTTAAAAAAATTAAATTATTATTTGATAAAATAAAATTGTCATTCAATAAAATTAAAATATTATTTAATAAAACAAAGTTACTGCATTATTAAACAAAATTGTTTTGTCATTAAACTAAAATACTATATTATTAAACAAAAATACTATATTATTAAACAAGAATATTATATCAAAAAACTAAATAATTATGTTAAAAAACTAAATAATTATATTAAAAAACTAAAATACTCTATCATAAAACTAAAATACTCTATCATAAAACTAAATAACTATATTTAAAAACTAAATAACTATATTTAAAAACTAAATAACTATATTTAAAAACTAAAATACTTTATCATAAAACTAAATAACTATATTAAAAAACTAAAATGCTCTATTATAAAACTAAATAATTAAATCATAAATCTAAATAATTATATTAAAAATACAAAGTAAGTTGTTAGATATATGTTTGGGTAGCATGTTTAAATTTCTTTATTGCATTTAGTTGAGTTTTATATTGCTTAGGTTTCTAAATTGAGGGATAGAGAGGTAGCAGTAGTTTGAAATTGAATGTATATCGATTCTAAATTAAAGTTAAAAAAACAAAATTGTTGGCATTTTGATTATTTTTGTGGGGTGAGAAGATATTTTATTATTGCGATTGTCCTGATGTACTTGATGAGCACTACTGAACTTAAGGAGTTTTTGAAGTTGCCTGTTTTGATAGAGCATTATAAAGAGCATAAAATTTTGAATGTTAGTCTTTCTTTTTTTGAGTTTTTGTGTATGCATTATGCTCAATATGATGATCATGATGGCGATAAGGATAAAGATATGAAGCTTCCTTTTAAATCGCACTCGCTTTGTTTTAGCTCGAATCCTGTGCTGGTGACTTTGCCAGATTTGTATTTATTTTATAGTACGGCTTTTTTTGAATCGATTAAAAAAGAAGCTAATTATTATTCGTTTTTAATTACTCCTAGTCCTTTAAAATCTATTTGGCAACCGCCCAAAATTTGTTAATTTGATTGTTTTATCTTTTTTTTCTAAATAATTGTTTAGAAAATATTCATGTCTGATAAAAATATTAATTATTCACATTGTGATATTTTTTGCCATAGATTAACACAGATTTTAAGGGTTTTATCTTTGGAAATCTATTTTATCTGTAAAAAAAGTGTTCGATTTTTTATAATTTAAAACAGGGTAATCTCTATAATTAAATTGTGAAAATTTGTCATTATCAAAACTTAAAATATAGTATTGGATTTTTGTCGGACAACAATGTTTACCAACATTGATTTATATAAACATTTGAATTAATACATTTTAATATGCTAAATAAAATAATAGCTTTTTCTATTCAGAATAAGCTTCTCATTGCATTGTTTACTTTTGGTTTGTTAGGTTATGGGGTTTATGAAACTACGCAGTTGCCTATTGATGCTGTACCGGATATTACAAATAATCAGGTTCAGGTAATTACTATAGCGCCATCGTTTGGGGCTACCGATATTGAGCGATTGGTGACTTTTCCTGTTGAGCAGGCGAATACTAATATCTCTGGGATAAAGGAAATTAGGAGTTTTTCGCGTTTTGGTTTATCGCTAGTGACGATTGTTTTTGACGATGATACGGATATTTATTGGGCAAGGCAACAGGTTTCTGAACGATTACAGAAAGTGCAAACTCAGATTCCGCAAGGCATTGGCACACCAGAATTAGGACCCGTATCGACAGGACTTGGAGAAATATATCAGTATGTTGTGCGTGCTAAGGAGGGTTATGAAACAAAATATAACGAGACAGATTTGCGTACTATTGAGGATTGGATCGTGAGACGGCAATTGCTGGGAGTGAAGGGTGTTGCTGAGGTGAGTAGTTTTGGCGGGAAATTGAAGCAATATGAAATTTCGATAAATATGAATAAACTACAATCGTATGGAATATCTATAAATGATGTTTTTAATGCGGTTGAAAAAAATAATCAGAATACGGGTGGGGCATATATTGAAAAGGGAGCAACCGCGCTTTTTATAAGAAGTGAGGGCTTGATAGGAAGTGTTGCGGATATTGAAAACATATCGTTACGAGAGAAGGGGAATCCGCTATTTATAAGAGATATAGCCGAGGTAAAAACGGGTTATGCGACGAGGTATGGAGCGATGTGTTATAATGATAAAGGGGAAGTTTCTGGCGCTGTGGTGATGATGCTGAAGGGAGCAAACAGTAGCGATGTGATAAAAAATGTGAAAGATAGAGTGGCTCAAATTCAGAAAACACTGCCCGAAGGGGTTGTGATAGAACCGTTTTTAGATCGATCGAAAATGGTGAATAACGCTATCGGGACGGTAGAAAAAAACCTTATGGAAGGTGCTTTGATTGTGATTTTTGTATTGGTTTTGTTTTTGGGAAATTTTAGAGCTGGTTTGCTTGTGGCATCAGTAATCCCGTTGGCGATGCTGTTTGCAATTATATTGATGAATACATTTGGCGTAAGCGGCAACTTGATGAGTCTGGGAGCGTTGGATTTTGGGTTGATTGTAGATGGAGCTGTGATAATTGTGGAAGCCGTGATGCATAGTTTGGCGAATCGTAGTAAGCAATTGAGTTTGCAAACTGTACAAGCTAGTGGCGATACAACAACTATGAACGGGACACGACTGACAGTTGTAGAAATGGATGAGGAGGTGCAAAAATCGGCATCAAAAATGATGAATAGTGCCGTTTTTGGTCAGATAATTATCTTGATTGTTTATTTACCTATTTTTACTTTGCAAGGTATTGAAGGAAAAATGTTTAGACCGATGGCTCAGACAGTTGCTTTTGCTTTGCTGGGTGCTTTTATCTTGTCGTTGACCTATATCCCGATGATGAGTGCTGTGTTTTTGAGTAAAAAGATGGTACATAAACCCAATTTTTCTGACCGATTGATGTCGAAAATCGAAGAGCGATATCAAAAGAGTTTGAATAGAATATTGGCGATTCCTAAAGTTGTGATAAGTGCAGTAATCGGGATGTTTGTATTGGCAGTTGTGATTCTTTCGTTTTTGGGAGGCGAATTTATTCCTGCGCTTGAAGAAGGCGATTTTGCCGTTGACACGAGAGTTTTGACCGGGAGCAATTTGAAAACAACTATTGAAAGTACACAAAAAGCAGCGCATATATTGAAAACAAAATTTCCTGAAGTTAAAATGGTTGTAACAAAAATAGGAAGTGGCGAGGTTCCTACCGATCCTATGCCTATGGATGCTAGCGATATGATGGTGATTTTGAAAGACAAATCTGAGTGGACATCGGCAAGGACTTTTAACGAATTGTCTGAGAAGATGAGTGTGGCTCTGGAAGATGTGCCTGGGATAACTGCTGGATTTCAATATCCTGTTCAGATGCGGTTTAACGAATTGATGACTGGTGCAAGGCAAGATGTGGTCTGTAAAATTTTTGGAGAAAACCTCGATACATTAGCTTTGTATGCTAATAAAATGGGGAAAATAATCTCGAAAGTCGAAGGATCGCAAAATTTATTTATTGAACCCGTAACAGGAATGCCACAGGTAATTATAGAATTTAACCGAGCTACTATTGCCCAGTATAATTTGTCTATTATGGATATAAACAAGGTTATTAACGCTGCTTTTGCAGGGCAAAGTACAGGATTGGTGTTTGAAGGTGAAAAGCGATTTGATTTGGTTGTTAGACTAGATACTTTGCAACGAAAGGATATAGAAGATGTTCAAAATTTATTGATTCCGTCGCCTCAAGGAATTCAAATTCCGCTGTCGCAATTGGCAAAAGTAAGTATTAAAGATGGTCCAAACCAGATACAACGAGAAGATGCAAAACGTAGAATTATAGTAGGATTTAACGTTAAAAATAGAGATGTACAAAGCATTGTGACGGAACTGCAACAAAAAGTAGCTGAAAAAATTAAGTTTCCGGCGGGGTATTATGCAACTTATGGCGGTGCTTTTGAAAATTTGAATAAAGCAAAGCAACGGTTGTTTATAGCAGTTCCAGTTTCTTTATTTTTGATATTTGTTTTGTTATTTTTTGCGTTTAAATCGGTAAAACATGGATTACTTATTTATACTGCCATTCCGCTTTCGGCAATTGGAGGGATTTTCTTTTTAGCCCTTAGAGGAATGCCATTTAGCATAAGTGCTGGAGTAGGATTTATAGCCTTGTTTGGAGTTGCTGTTTTGAATGGAATTGTGTTGATTTCGGAATTTAATAGATTGAAAAATGAGGGTTTAACCGATTTAAAAAAAATAGTTATGACGGGAACCAAGTTACGATTACGTCCTGTATTGATGACAGCTTTTGTAGCATCGCTAGGATTTTTGCCCATGGCATTGAGCAATGGTGCCGGTGCTGAAGTGCAACGCCCACTAGCAACAGTTGTTATAGGAGGATTATTGATAGCCACTTTATTGACGCTTTATGTATTGCCCATTTTGTATATTCAATTTGAGAAAGGGTTGAAAATAAAAGTACCTAAGCTACCTATTTCTGCAATTGTGATTTTGTTTTGCATAGTATTTAATAATGCTGGTGCGCAATCTAAAATTACAGTAGAAAAAGCAATAGAACTAGCACTTAAAAACAATGTGGATTTGAAAAGTGAACGTTTAAAATCTGATTATCAAAAACAACTTATAAAGTCGTCTTTGACTATTGTGCCTACTCAAATTTCTGGCGACTACGGACAAATTAATAGTTATAATAACGATTCTAAACTTGGAGTTTCTCAATTATTGAATTTTCCGATGGTATATTCTAATCAAAAAAAACTATTTACAGAGGTTTGGAAAGGAGCTGTTTTGAACGTTTCGATGAAGGAAAATGAGCTTAAAAAAGCTGTTTCACAAAATTTTTATTTATTAGTTTATTTGAATGAGAAGCAAAAATTATTGACAAGAAGCGACTCGATTTTTACGGAATTTTTGAATAAATCAGAACTCCGTTATAAAAAAGGAGAAAGTAATATTTTGGAAAACACAACGGCACAAACCCAAAAGGGAAACATTCAAATACAACTGTTGCAACTGAAAGAAGACTTAGAGATTGCTAAAAGTAGGTTTAAATTGCTTCTAAACGAAGATGAAAATGTTGAAGTAAATTCAAATCCTTTGAAGATAAAATATACAAAAACTATAGACACAAGCTGGTTTGATGAACATCCGACTGTGAAATTATTTGCCCAATATAAAAAGATATCTGAGGCCAATACAAAACTTGAAAAGACAAAACTTTTGCCCAGTATTACAATTGGATATAATAACAATTCATTTGTAGGGACGGGAGCTGACAATAAGGTTTATGGTGCTTCAAATAGGTTTCACTCGGCACAGCTCGGACTTGGGATTCCGTTGTTTGGAGGCTCGCAAAAAGCTAAAATTAATGCATCGAAAATAGGAGAATCGATAGCTAATAATGACTATGAAAATCAAAAAAAAGTACTAAAAAATCTTTATAAATCTTTGCTAATTCAATATCAGACAAATAAAGAAAAAGTAAATTATTTTGAAAAGACAGGGTTGATAAATTCAAAAATAATTGAAGATACAGCAAACAAACAATTTTTGAATGGAGCTATTAACTATTTAGAATGGACACTTTTAATCAATCAAAATATTGCTATTAAAAGCAACTATATTGAAGCTGTAACGGCATATAATCAAACAATAATCGAATTAAATTATTTGCAAACAAAATGAAAAATATATATAAATTAATGCTGATGCTAGTAATTGCTTCATGCAATACTAAAAATAATGAACCTGAAAAAGCTGTTTCTAAAAATGAAAATACAATTGTTTTAACAAACGAACAGCTTAAAAATACCACAATCAAAATTGGATATTTAGAAAAAAGAAGTATGTCATCACTATTAAAAGTAAATGGGAAAATTGATGTACCGCCTCAAAACATGGTTTCTGTTTCCATGCCACTAGGTGGCTATTTAAAATCAACAAAATTATTACCCGGCTTGCATTTTTCTAAGGGTGAAATTATTGCTGTTATGGAAGACCAACAGTACATACAGTTGCAACAAGATTATTTAATTACTAAATCGAAACTGAATTTTGCTGAAAAAGAATTTGTGCGTCAAAAAGAATTAAACTCGAGCCAAGCCAGTAGCGATAAAGTATTTCAACTTGCCGAAGCTGATTATAAAACTTTGAGAATTACATTAGTTTCGCTTGCAGAAAAACTTCGGTTGATAAATGTGAATCCGGATCGATTAACAGAAAAATCAATATCTAAAAGTGTCAATATTTATGCTCCGATAAACGGATTTGTGTCTAGAGTAAATGTAAATATTGGAAAATATGTTAACCCATCGGATGTTTTATTTGAATTAATCAACCCGTCTGATATCCATTTGAACTTAAAAATTTTTGAGAAAGATGTTACTAATCTTTTTATAGGTCAGAAATTATTAGCTTATACTAATAATGATTTTAAAAAAAAATATGACTGTAAAATATTGTTGATTAGCAAAGATTTAACCGAAGATCATACGGCTAATGTACATTGTCATTTTGAAAAATATGATAAAAATTTATTGCCCGGAATGTATATGAATGCAGAAATTGAAATTGAAAAAAACAACTCATATGCCTTGCCAGAGGAATCTGTTGTAGATTTTGAAGGTAAAAGTTATTTATTTATTGCAAAAGATAAAAATAATTTTTTGATGAGCGAGGTAAAAACTGGAAATCATGAAAAGGGTTATATTGAAATAAGTAATGAATCTTATTTTGAAAAAAGCAAAATTGTCACAAAAGGTGCTTATACTTTATTAATGAAATTGAAAAATAAGTCGGAAGATTAAATTGCACAAAAAAATAACCAAGAATGTTTTGACCACATTACCAAAAAAAAAACTACACATTCTATGAAATGAATTTGTAGTTTTTTTATCTAGTATGGTGAAATTTTAGGCTAACATAGTTACTGGATTTTCAAGAAAAGTTCTCAAAGTTTGTAAAAATTGAGCACCCGTTGCTCCATCAATTGATCGATGATCGCAGGCTAGAGTAACTTTCATAGTGTTTCCTACAACAATTTCAGAATTTCTAACCACTGGTTTTTCTACAATTGCACCTACCGATAAAATTGCTGCATTAGGTTGATTAATAATTGAAGTAAACTCTGTAATACCAAACATTCCTAGGTTTGAAACTGTAAACGTACTGCCTTCCATTTCACTAGGTTGTAACTTTTTATTTCGGCTACGTCCTGCAAGATCTTTTACACTCGCTCCTATTTGAGACAAGCTCATTTGATCTGTAAATTTTAAAACGGGTACAACAAGACCATCTTCGACAGCTACAGCAACTCCGATATTTACATGATGATTTATCGTAATTGCATCTTCGCTCCACTGCGAATTTACTTGTGGATGTTTTTTTAATGCCATCGCACAGGCCTTTATCACCATATCGTTATAAGAAACTTTGGTGTTTGGTATAGTATTTATAGTTGTTCTAGATTTGATTGCCTCGTCCATTGCGACTTCAATTGTTAAATAAAAATGCGGCGCAGTAAAAACAGATTCTGATAATCGTTTTGCAATTATTTTTCGCATTTGAGAATTCTTAATTTGCTCAGAAAACTGCTCTCCGGCTGGAACAAAAGGAGTAACGGGTATGGAAGCTAATTTGATTTCCTCGACTGCGCTTTGGTTTACAACATTTTGTGATGGTAAAGTATAATTTTCAACATCACTTTTTACAATTCTACCATTTTCTCCCGAACCTTTAACTTGCGCTATGTTTATGCCTTTATCTTTAGCAATTTGTTTAGCTAAAGGAGATGCAAAAATTCTTGAATCAGCATTATTTAAAATAGAATTATCTTCTGTTTTTATAGCAGTAGTTTCAGTAGTACTAGGTTTACTTTGAGTTACATTTGAGTCTGAAACTGTTGTACTTTCATCTTTTGAAAAGTTTTCTGCAATGCCAGAAACATCAGTTCCTGCTGGACCAATAATAGCTAACACGCTATCAACAGAAGCCGATTCGCCTTCGTTTATTCCAATGAATAATAAGGTACCTGCATTGAAGGATTCAAATTCCATTGTAGCTTTGTCTGTCTCTATTTCTGCTAAAATATCGCCTTCTTTGATTATATCTCCAACTTTTTTCAACCAAGTAGCGACTGTTCCAGTTGTCATGGTATCGCTCAATCTCGGCATGGTTACAACTACTACCCCAGCCGGTAAAGACTTTGTAGCTGTTTGTTTTGGTTTTTCTGAACCAGCAGACTCAGAAACTGGACTTGCAGATTCTGAAACAGGTTTAGAACTAATTTTTTCTTGTTCAGCATTTTCTTTTTGAGGTTCTTTTGCTGAAGTTACACCAGATATTAATGCTGTAATATCTTCGCCTTCTGAACCGATGATTGCTAAAAGAGAATCTACAGGAGCGGTATTACCCTCTTGAATCCCAATATATAATAGCACTCCAGAATTGAATGATTCAAACTCCATAGTAGCTTTATCTGTTTCAATTTCTGCTAAAATATCGCCTTCTTTTATGACGTCACCTACTTTTTTAAGCCAAGTTGCAACCGTTCCTTCGGTCATGGTATCGCTTAAACGAGGCATGTTTATTACTGTTGCCATGGTTATATTTTGTGAGAAATAAATGGATAATTTTCTTGTTCGTAAACTACATCATAAAGTTGTTGTGGCTCGGGAAACGGAGATTCTTCTGCAAATTTTTCACATTCGTCAACAAGAGCTTTTACTTTCTCATCAATGGCTTGAATATCATCAGCTGTAGCATATTTTTTTTCTTTAATAACATCTAAAACTTGTGTTATTGGATCAATTTTTCGATATTCTTCTACCTCATCTTTTGTTCTATAAAGTTGAGCATCGGACATTGAATGTCCTCTGTATCGATACGTTTTCATTTCTAAAAAAGTAGGTCCATCGCCACGTCTAGCTCGGTCAATTGCTTCTGTCATTGCTTCTGCAACTTTTACAGGATTCATTCCATCTACAGGACCACAAGGCATTTCATAGCCTAAACCAAGTTTCCAAATATCTGTATGGTTTGCTGTTCGCTCAACAGAAGTTCCCATGGCATACCCATTGTTTTCACAAATAAATACTACTGGTAACTTCCATAACATAGCCATATTAAAAGCTTCGTGAAGAGAACCTTGACGAGCAGCACCATCGCCAAAATAGGTTAATGTTACTCCACCTGTGTTAAAATATTTATCGGCAAAAGCCATTCCTGCTCCAACTGGTATTTGAGCACCTACAATTCCGTGTCCGCCAAAAAAGCCATGTTCTTTAGAAAAAATGTGCATTGATCCTCCCATTCCTTTCGAGGTTCCGGTGACTTTCCCATAAAGTTCGGCCATTACTTTTTTAGGATCTACCCCCATTCCTATTGGTTGTACATGATTTCTGTATGCTGTAATCATTTTATCTTTTGATAAATCCATTGCGTGGAGTGCACCAGCTAACACAGCTTCTTGACCGTTATATAAGTGTAAAAATCCTCTAACTTTTTGCTGAATATATACTGCAGCTAACTTGTCTTCAAATTTTCTCCAAAACTGCATACATTCATACCAGTTTAGGTAAACTTCTTTAGTAATTTCTTTCATTGTTTCTTGATTGCTAATGTGTTACTATTTAATTATTGTAATAAATTTACAAAATTGTTTACTCACACAAGTTTGCGTTCCCAATAGTCGGATTGCAAAAATAAGATATTGATAGTAGATGTAAAAATATTATTGATGTAATTTATTTTTTTTAATTCTTGTTTAGCTTTCACATAAAAATTAGCTTGATTTTCTACTTAAAATAATCTAAAAATAAAAGTTTTTGAATAGTTACAAATGGCTTTAGTCCTAAATGTAAATTTATTTTTTAAACCACATAGAGCCTTAGATTATGCTACTGAAAAGGAAGTTTTTAGAAATTTAATTTTTCACATAACTAACCAATCTTTATCAAGAGAAGCTCTTTTGTAAGTTCTATTTTCAATGTTTCTATATGTTTAAATATATTTATTAGACTAAAACCTTACAAATCAATTTATGGGATCATTATCTTCTAAATTTTTATCTATAATTTTATTATTCTTCAAATGCACAGATTTGCTTTTTTTGCGCATTCTGATGTTTAGGAATTCTACAAAAAGTGAAAAGAAGATTGAAAAATATAAATATCCTTTTGGAATACTTGTTACCTCGGTATCATTTCCAAACCTAAAGTGAGCTAAATGCGACCCTTCGGCAAGTAGCATGACACCAATTAATATCAAAAATGATAAACCTAAAATTTGAATTGTTGGATGATTATTTACAAATTTTGAAACTGGTCCTGCAAAAACCATCATGATTAAAATAGATATTACTACTGCTGCTATCATAATTTCGATTGCTCCAACTGGTCCAAAACCTCCTTCGGTTGTGCTTTTCATACTAATCATTCCAATTGCTGTTAAAATACTATCAAACGAAAAAACTAAATTTAAAACTGCAATTTGAATAATTGCGTTTGCTAAACTAGATGTAGATTTTCCCTTTGTTCCTTCCTCAGCTCCTTCCATTTTATGATGGATTTCAGATACTGATTTGTATAGTAAAAACAATCCACCACCAAAAATTATTAAACTTTGTCCTGTAATGTGAGCTTCAAAAAAATTCAATTTAATATCAATAATACTTTCTTGAAGACTTAAAACCCAACTAATACCAAAAAGTAAAATTATTCTAAATGCCATTGCCAGCAACAATCCTATTCTGCGTGCTTTTGGCTGTTGCCCTTGATCTAGTTTTCCTGAAACAATAGATAAGAAAACGATGTTATCAATTCCTAAAATTATTTCTAAAAAAGTTAATGTTAATAAGGCTATCCAGGCATTTGGGTTTGTTAAAATTTCCATTTAGGTTATTTAATTTATAATTTTAAACACGAATTAATTTGTTTTTGTTGCAACTCCAGTTTGCTTTTTTTCATCATTTACAAAAGAGTATTCAAAAGTATAAGTTTTATCTTTCGTAGAGAGTATCTTCATCGAAATTTGCTTTTTATCTTGCATTGATTTTGGGTGCAATTTTTCGAGAACAAACTCACAATCACTTACCCATCTGACCGATGCAGTGTCTGTTTTCCCATTGTAGGTTTCTATTTGAAATTTATCTGTTCTTTGAAAGATTGTTGTTTGCTTTTTACCATCAATAACTTGAGAAAATTCAAATTTTCCTGTTTTAAAATCGCTACAATTTCGTTCTTGTTTATAACACGATATTAACATAAAAAATATGAAACCTAAAAATAGTATTTGCTTTTTCATTTATTAAAAAATTATTTTTGATCGTTAAAAAGTCCTTTTACAATGGTATTAATTCCCTGAAAAGCAAAATATACTCCTCCTAAACAAAGCCCAATTCCTATAATTAATACTAAATAATGCCAATTGGTTTGTTTATTCATAAATGCGTTATACATCACTGCAGGTCCTATAAACATTTGTGGTAAAGCTATAAATAAATACTTTATTCCTTTATTAATAAAATTCTGATTTACTGGCATTTTTGATGTATTTACAAATTAATTTGCTTTTTTGAGACCTAGCTTGGTAGCACGATTTAAAACAAAATTATAAGCGGCCTGATAATCATTTGGAATTTCCCCTTCTAAAATTGCTTCTTTTACGGCTTCTTTTAATACTCCGATTTCTTTTGAAGGCTTTAAGTTAAATAACTTCATTATTTCTTCGCCAGTGATAGGAGGTTGAAAATTTCTGATAGAATCTTTTTCTTCAACTTCAACAATTTTTTTGCGCACTAAGTCAAAATTATTATGATATTTTTTAAATTTTGTTGGATTTTTAGTTGTAATGTCGGCTTCACAAAGTGTCATCAGGTTTTCGACATCTGCACCAGCATCAAAAACTAATCTTCTTACTGCAGCATCTGTAACAATATCTTCTGACAAAATAATGGGGCGAGAACTCATGACAACCATTTTCTGAACAAATTTCATTTTTTGGTTCATAGGCATGTGTAATCTCTCAAATATTTTTTTAGTCATTTTCCCTCCTAAAAATTCGTGACCATGAAAAGTCCAGCCTTGTTTTTTTGTAAATTTTTTTGTTGGTGCTTTTCCTATATCGTGCAATAATGCGGCCCAACGCAACCATAGGTCGTTTGTGTTTTTGCAAATATTATCAACCACTTCTAGCGTATGATAAAAATTATTTTTATGCGTTTGCCCTTCTATTTCTTCAACAGTATTTAACGTGGTTAATTCGGGCAAAATCAAATTTAATAAACCAGTTTTGTACAAAAGTAATAAACCCACAGAAGGTTTATTAGTTTCTAAAATTTTATTGAGTTCCTCTACAATACGTTCGCCAGAAATTATTTTAATTCGATCACAATTATTTTTGATTGAATTTAATGAACTTTGTTCAATTTCAAACCCCAATTGTGTTGCAAATCTGATGGCTCTCATCATTCGTAAAGGATCATCAGAAAAAGTAATATCTGGATCTAATGGTGTTTTTATAATTTTATTGTTAAGGTCATTAATACCGTTAAATGGATCAATTAAATCCCCATAATTATTTTGATTTAACGAAAAAGCTAAAGCATTTATTGTAAAATCTCTACGATTTTGATCATCCTCGAGAGTACCATTTTCCACAATTGGATTTCTGCTTTCGGTTTTATAAGATTCTTTTCGGGCTCCAACAAACTCAATATCAATATCTTTGTAGCGCAACATTGCTGTGCCATAATTTTTAAAAACCTGAACCTTTGGTTTATTTGGCAATAAATTTGAAACTTGCAAAGCCAGTTCAATCCCAGAACCAATTGCAACAATATCGATATCTTTTTTAGAGTCTCTTTCTAATATATAATCGCGCACAAAACCCCCAATAACGTAGCTTTCGATAGTAAGTTCATTACTAGCTTTTGCAATTATTTGAAATATTGGATTTTCTAATGCTTTTTTATAATTCATTTATTTTCTTAAAACTTTAACCTGACTATCATTGGTCAGCTTAATTATTGTTGATGGTTTTCCTGCAATTCTATCTTGATGCAAATTTACAACATAGTCTACACCTTTAATAATTTCTGGGTTAATATCTTTAAAAGCAATTGGTGTAGGTTGTCCCGAAATATTTGCCGAAGTAGAAACTAAAGGTTTTTTCATTCGTTCTAAAAGTTTAAAACAAAAAGGGTCTTTAACTACTCTAACTCCGAGTGATTTATCTGATGCAATTAAATTTGTAGCTACATTTCTAGGATTATCAAGAATTATTGTAGTGGGATTTTCAGATAAATCCATAATTTGCCAGGCAACTTCTGGGATATCCTTAAAAACATTATACAACATTTTTTCACCATTCATGAGCACAATCATGCTTTGAGTTTCGGCACGTTTTTTTAATTCATAAATTTTAGCGACAGCTTCAGGGTTTGTAGCGTCACACCCTATTCCCCAAACGGTATCTGTTGGATAAAGAATTATCCCTCCGTTTTGAATAACCTCAAAGGCATTTTGGATTTCAGTATTCACTTGTTTTTTTGTTTTTGTTTATTTAAAAATGGTAATTCTATATATTTATAACTTAGCTGACTAATAAGAATTATCGGAAATATACAACATGTAATAATTGCCCAATGCTGTGTAATTGTTAATTTTGAAGCTTTTTCAAATCCGATTAAAAATTTAAAAACTATAAATAAGACAATACCATGCAACAAATATAAACTATACGTTATTTGCCCAAATTTTCTAGATAAGGAGTTTGATAATAATCCAAAAACAGAATTGCCACTAGCTATTATAAAAAATATAGACATAATAAAGAGTAACGGCAATAACTCACGTCCAGAATGAAAGAAAGTTATGATTAATATAACCAAACCAATTAATAATAATGAGAAATGGTATTTTTTGAAATTAAAATTTAGAAATTTATTTTCAACACAAAATGCAGTCATGATTCCCCCAAAAAATGGTATAAAAAGTTTTAAAGAAGCATGATTTAAAAATGCAATCAACATGAATAATACAATAAAAATAAAAAAATTTTTAAGACCAATTTTAATTTTAAAAAACAAACCAATTAATGGTAAAACTAAATAAAACATCCATTCGTATGGCAATGACCAAGTAACTCCAGCATCGATTAAATATGTGTTTTTTATAGAATTAATTTCTAATGGCCCTGCAAAAGTAAAAAATATCCAATTTAATACCTCATAAAAAATAGTTGTAATAGAATTATATATATTAAAATTTGAGAGTATTAAAACAATACTGAATACAAAAATTATTGAAAAAACATAAGCTGGAAGTAATCTGTAAACTCTTGAAATCAAATATTTATTCCAATCTAAAATTTTCTCTTTTGATTGTATCAATTTATTTGTAAACAAAAATGCTGTAATCATAAAAAATAAAGCTACACTAGCCTGACCAAACAAATTATATAAATTAGATTTTGGCTCTTCCCATTTATTTGTTCTCAAAAAAAAGTACCAAATATAACTATGATGTAAAAAAACAAAAAAAGCTAAATAACCTCTTATTCCGTCAATTTCGGGATATTTTATAGTAACATTTTCAATTTTTACAATTTTATTTATTAAAACTAAAGAAATAAATAAGACAACAAAAATTGGCAATAAACAATAATAAAAAGTTGAAAACATTAAAATATTAATTTATTGAAATTAAAGATAAATTAAAGTAAATTAAAGTACCCTCGGTTGTGGTGTATAAAATGAAATTATACTCGTTTATAGTTTTCATCACGGTGTAAGAACATTTTGAAATCATGCGATCGTGAGTTTCAATCATTAATACTTTAACCTTTGGCAACCAATTTTGGTAATTTTCTTCAAAAAGTTGTTTTTCAGCGCCTTCAATATCAATTTTTAATATATCAATTGTTTTCCAATCATTAGTAACTAAAATTTCATCTAAAGTTATTGATTGAATATCATAATCTTGATTACCAGATACTTCTTCAATTTGAAAACTATTAGTTGCATTGTAAGGATCGGTTATTTTAAAAAAAGTATTTTTATTATACAAACCTCTTTCTAAAACTGTGATATCGTTAAACGATTTTGTATTTTTTAAAATCATTTCAATATTTTTAGACTCTATTTCTATGGCAACTATTTTAGAATTTGGATATTTTAATTTAAAAAACAAAGACGCTAACCCTACATTTGCCCCAGCATCAACAATATTTACTGGGTTAAAAGGTAAATTAATATCATATATATTTGATATAAAGACTTCTTCAAAAGTTTCTAAATCTTTGGTATTAGGTCTCAAACAAATTTCAATTTTTTTTGATGGTAATTTAATAACACTTTTTTTAGAAAGTAAAGCCCGTGTGATTACAAGTGCGTCTTTAAAACCGAAATGGTTTTTCAATAATTTAAATAGAACTAATTTTTTGAGCATGGTAAAATAATTTTAATGTTAATTGAAATTTGGCTTTCGCTTGTTCCTAAGTTTATCTATTTTTTTTAAAATAAAATAATGAAAAGGATACTTTTTCTCTAATAATATAGCGGTTTCAAAATATTGTTTTTTGATATCCTTCAAATTTTTTTTAAATAATTCGTTGTGATTTGTATTGAAAAAGAGAAACTTGGTATTCTTATCATAAATCTCAATTAAAATTTTTAATTTTTTTTTTAGGTAGTTAAAATTTTTTAAGGAATTATCAATTAAATTATAATTTTTAATCAACTTAGCTTTTTGTTTTGAATTTTTTTCAAAAAAAACACCACCTACTTGTTGTTTATCGTGAATTCTATAATATAAATACTTCCCGTTTATTAATTCAAAACTTTTTTTGTAAGATGCAATTATAGCAATCCATTCGTCGTGATGAAAACCATCAATTTCAGGAAACGGAATTATTTCGGGAATTATAGTTCTTTTAAAAGCCATTGTTGCGCCTGTCGCAATATTTGAGCTGTAGGTTATGAGTTTTAAATAATCTATTTCGACCCCAATTTCTCTTAAAAATTGAGGAATATCCCATAACGAGTGCTTTTCGTGTACTTTTGATTTGTCATCAATACAATATCCATTTGAAGCAATAACTTGGATTCTTGGATTTTCTTGAAAATAATTTTTATAATCTTCAACTTTATTTAAAACCCAAATATCATCTTGATCGGCAAGAAAAACAATATCGCCTGTTGTCAATGAAATGGCTTTTTCAAAATTTTTAACACTTTTTAGGGTGATTTCATTTTTATAAATTTTAATAATTGTTGGAAATTTTTGTTGATAATTATTCAAAATTGCCAATGTTCTATCGTTTGATAAATCATCACAAATAATAATTTCATGAACTTGGTGCGTTTGATTTATAATTGAATCTAATTGTTCTTTCAAATACTTTTCACCATTGTAAGTGCACATTGCTACCGAAATTTTCATTTGATAAATAATTTGAAATTAGTTTTTTAAATCAAAAATTCTCGATACCCAGTTGTCGATAGTATAAAAATTATAAACCTCATCAGAGAGTGGCGCATAATTTATACTGAAAAACTCTCGATTAATTTCTAAATTCTGAGAATCTAAAACTAAAATATTTTTGGGATTATAAAAATCATATTCTAAAATTGATGTATTACTCGTGATGAGTTTTTTTTGATAGGCTAACGATTCAAAAACTCTAAAACTCAATCCTACCTGATGATCTCGAACCAAATCTAAAAAAATCTCTGATTCATCAAGGTAATTTTCCATTTCTACCAAATTTATTTTATTTTTTTGAAAACTAATTTTTGGATTTAAATTTGACGGTTTATGAGAGCCTACCAAAATAAATTTATAAGATATTTCCAAAGCATCTAATTGCAACGAAATTTTATTTAATAATTCTAATCGCTCATCGACCGAAAGAATAATAAAAACAGAATATTTGAAATTTTCATTCGATTTTAATTCTCTTTTTTGCTTGTAAATATAATTACTAATAGGTTTAAAACCGAATTTTTGAACATCATCGTTATCAAAAGAAAACACGTTATCAAAAACATTCTCTAATAAGTGATCTATTTTGTACCTCTTTGAACTATCATATAAATAAGCAATGTAACTCTGGGTATATTTTTTTATTTGATGGTGTATTTTGAGCGGAATCAAATCAGGATTTATTACCAAAATTTTATCTTGATGACCAAGTTGATCTAGTTTTTTTAAAATAAATTCGTATTGTTTTATTTTTTTTATGTTTCTTTTAAAAATTAATTTTTGAAGAAAATTTAAAATCCTATAAAAAAAATTGGGGTAAATATATTTAAAATTGCCAGTGTTTATATGGTATGAAATTATTCCTTTTTTCTGCAAGGCCTCATTTATATATGAGTCATAATGCCAGTGGTCAAAACTAATAATGCAAATTTTCATATCTCAAATAGTAACTCTAAACAAAAGTAGATTTTTTTTTTTTGTTATCATAATCCTTAAATTCTATGATTACCATAGTATTTATATAAATTTTTGGTCAAATTATTATTCGTAAATTTGTAAATATCAAAAATTCATATTTTTCGAGAAATGAAAAAAATTCATGTAGGTTTCTTACTTTCATATGATTATGAAAAATTAAAATTATCAATCCCAGCTGTTTATCAAAATTCTGACAAGATTTTCCTAGCCAAAGACATAAATAACAGAACATGGTCTGGGCAAAAATTTCTTATAAATGAATCTTTTTTTAACTGGCTGAAAGAGTTTGATACTGATACTAAAATTGAAATTTATGAAGATGATTTTTATGTTTCAGAACTTACGGCACTTGAAAATGATACCAGAGAGCGTCACCTTTTATCTTTAAAAATGGGAATTGGAAACTGGTTAATTCAAGTTGATAGTGATGAGTATTTTATAGATTTTAAAAAATTTATTTCAGACATTAGAAAATATGATGCTTATTTAGACAATCCAGAAAAAAATAAAATTCAAATTGCTTGTTATTGGATTATCATATATAAATATACTACAGAAGGAATTTTATATGTTGATAAACCTATGAAAGCCATTTTTGCAACAAATTATCCAAATTATACTTGCGCTAGACGAACAGATGAGAGAGTAATTTATACAAATAATATTGTTATGCACGAATCATTGTCAAGAGATGAAAAAGAATTAGCTTTTAAAGTAAATAATTGGGGACATAAAGATGAAATAAACAATGAATTTTTAGAAAAATGGAAAATGATTGATGAAAATAATTATATGAATTATAGCAATTTTTATTACATCGAACCATCTAGATGGAAAAAATTAGCCTATTTCCCGAGTCAAGATTTAAACAAAATAAAACAACTCATAAATAATTCAAATTTGAAAAATTTGAAAACTAAAATTGTTTTTAAAAATTTAGGACAGTGGTTTAAATTTATCTTAAAATAAGTTTATTCTATTTTTCTATACATCATCCAAAGTTGCAAATAGCGTTTAAATACAGAAAAAGAATGAACATAAGCTAAAATAAATCCTTCTTTACCATCTAAAATACCAAAACGAAATAAATACTGCCATACAAATCTATAAGTGGGTCTAAAAATCAAATGATAACCGTTTGGTTTTACTTTTTGATTATATAAATTTGTGGCTTGTAGTTTGCTATACAGGTTGAGTTTGTCATTATAATTGTCGAAACTTTTATAACTATAATGGTTAACACCATTTTTCAAAATTCCAATTTTTCCAGAAGACTGAACTTCTTCATGAACTAAATTACCATTATACTTGCAGTAATTTTTATTAAAAAGCCTTACAGCTTTATCATTTTGCCAACCTCCAAATTTTATGTATTTGCCCATAAAAAAAAAGTTCCTTTTAACAAAATAGGCAACATTATTTAAAGGATTTTTTAAAACATTCTTGATTTCTGACTCTAAATCAGCCGATATTATTTCGTCCAAATCAAAAAATAATATCCAATCGTTTTGAGCTTTACTAATAGCAAAATTCCTTTGATCAGAAAAATTATCAAATTTTCGTTCTAAAACTAAAACATTCATCTCTTTTGCTAATGCAACTGTTTTATCTGTACTAAAGGAATCTACAAAAATAATTTCGTCGGCAAAATTCAAACCCTCAACATATCGTTTTACGTTTTCTTCTTCATTATAAGTAATTGCAAGGGCTGTAATTTTTGGGATATTATTATTTTCAGTCATATAATTGATGAAATTATATACAAAGGTAGTATTTTTACAGCTAGTTTATGATTTAAAAAATAGCAATAAAACGATGTCGAAATTACCCATCTTAATGTATCATAATTTTTGTAAAGACTCTGTTTTAAGTTTTGGACTTACACTGTCTGTTGCTAAATTTGAAAAACAGTTACAGTATTTATATGATAAACAATATTCAACTTATTTTGTTTCAGAACTTGAAAATTTAAAGGATATCAATACAAAAAGTGTTGTTTTAACTTTTGACGATGTTACAGAAAATCAACTGGTTTATGCTGTTCCCCTTTTAGAAAAATATAATTTTAAAGCTACTTTTTTTGTCCCTTTTGGATATATCAATAAAACAGATTTATGGAATGTTTCTTCAGAAAATTCTGGAAATAAAATAATGTCGATACAACAACTTCAATCCTTAAATTCTAATTATATCGAGTTAGGACATCATTCTTTTTTGCACAAAAAATATGATTCATTAACTACTGAAGAAATAAAAAAAGATTTTGACGCTAGTTTCAAAATAATTTCTGAAAGTAATTTGAAAGTTACAAATTCTTTAGCTTATCCTTATGGAAATTTTCCGAAAAAAAATCCTAAAAAAAACCAATTTTTTAAAACTTTAGAAGAAAATTCAATAAAAATGGGATTTCGAATAGGAAATAAAATAAATACATTTCCTTTAAAAAACAAATACGAAATTCAGCGAATAGATGTAAAAGGTCATGAAAGCCTTTTGAAATTTAAACTAAAATTGAAGTTTGGGAAGCTAAAATTATTTTAAATCGCGCTCAATTAGAATCATTTTAACATATCTAGAAAAAACTCCATAAGCATCAATTGCTGCCACAGCTAGTCCTGGAACGCCGTCTAAAAATCCTTTTCTAATTATATAAGTATGTAAAAATCTATAAGTTGGCTTAAAAATTAAATGAAAATAGCTTGCTCTTTTTTTCTTCTCTCGTGCCATTTTTGCTTGAAACCAAGCGTAAGAATCTTTCTTTTTTATGTAATGAAACAATCCTTTGTAGGTATAATGCAACATAAAATTTTTTAAAAGTCCTACATTTCCTTCATGAATTAATTTTTCATGAACCAATCCTTCAAAATGAATATTTTTATTTTTTACAAGTCGAATTACTTTATTTTCTGTGTGGTATAAAAACCGATTCATATAAAAATGAGGAAATTTTATTTTGAATGCCTCACATTTATCTTTATTAATATTTTTTAAAATTTCTAATTTAAGTTTTTCGGTAACCCTTTCATCAGCATCTAAAAATAAAATCCAATCACTAGTTGCATCTTTAATTGCAAAATTTTTTTGATTTGAAAAATTATCAAACTTGCGCTCTAAAATTTTACAGTTGTATTTTTCAGCAATTTTAACTGTGAAATCGGTACTAAAAGAGTCGACTATAATAATTTGATTTGCAAACGAAACCGAAATGAGACAATCTTCGATATAATTTTCTTCGTTAAAAGTAGGAATGATAACAGTAAGTGTTTGCATCAATAAATTAGATTGAAATCAAACATAAAAAAAATATTTTATCTTTGCAATATAATGAAGAAAGATATTTCAATAATTATAAGCACTTACAATTCTCCACATTGGTTGGAAAAAGTTTTATATGGATTCAACACTCAAACATTTAGAAATTTTGAAGTTATTATTGCCGATGATGGGTCTGATAATCAAACTTTAGACTGTCTAGAAAAAATTAGAAAAGAACTTTTTTTTCCGATAATTCACGTTTGGCATGAAGATAATGGGTTTCAAAAAACGGTAATTCTCAATAAAGCAATTTTAGCTTCAAAAACAAATTATATTTTAATGACAGATGGTGATTGTATTCCAAGAGAAGATTTTGTCGAACAACACATCAAATTTAGAGAAGAAAATCATTTTATTTCGGGTGGTTATTTTAAACTTCCGATGGATTTATCAAATAAAATTGATAAAAACGATATTTATTCAGGGAAATGTTTTGAACTCAATTGGCTTAAAAAAAACGGCATAAAAATATCTTTCAAAAATAATAAAATTATTGCAAGTGGCATAAAAAGTTGGTTTTTAAATTTAGTTACACCAACTACACCAAGCTGGAACGGACATAATGCATCGGGTTGGAAATCAGATTTTTTAGCTGTAAATGGCTTTGATGAGCGCATGCAATATGGTGGAGAGGATAGAGAATTTGGAGAGCGATTGGTTAATAATGGTGTCAAAGCAAAACAAATTAGATATTCTACAGTTTGTATTCATTTGGACCATGCGCGTGGATATGTAAAGCCAGAAATGATTGAAAAAAATCTGCAAATCAGAAAAGAAACCAAAGCATTGAAAAAAACTTGGACCGAGTTTGGAATACAAAATCACACCCAAAAATCATCAAATTAATATCAAAATTATCAAAAAAAATATAGATGAGAATCGACATTGTTACACTTTTACCCGATTTGCTAAAAAGTCCATTTCAAGCCTCAATATTAAAACGTGCTATTGATAAAGGATTAGTAGAAGTATATTTTCATAATTTGCGAGATTATACAACAAACAAACAAAAAAGTGTTGACGATTATCCCTTTGGTGGTGGAGCTGGAATGGTTATGATGATACAACCTATTGACGATTGTATCGCAAAATTAAAATCAGAACGCGAGTATGATGAAATAATTTACATGACACCCGACGGTGAAACACTAAATCAAAAAATGGCAAATAAAATGTCGATGCTTAAAAATATAATTATTTTATGCGGACATTACAAGGGTGTAGATCAACGTGTTAGAGATCAATTTATTACTAAAGAAATTTCAATTGGCGATTATGTGCTTTCTGGTGGGGAACTTGGTGCTTTAGTTTTAAGCGATGCCTTGATAAGATTGATTCCAGGAGTATTATCTGACGAAACATCGGCTTTAACAGATAGTTTTCAAGACAATTTACTTTCTGGACCTATCTACACCAGACCAGCCGATTATAAAGGAATGAAAGTTCCCGAAGTTTTAACAAGTGGTCATTTTGCAAAAATAGATAAATGGCGAGACGAAATGGCATATCAACATACAAAAAATAGAAGACCCGACTTATTAGAAGAATAAATAGAGGAAATTATTCTTGTGGGGTTTGAAATTTTGTTCGCTTGCTTCCTTCATACATCTCATATTTTACAAATCTTGCCTCTAAGCTTCCGTTAAATAATTTTATTTTTCTAGATGGTTTTAATCCTACAAATTTTAACGCTTCTAAATTTGCAGTTATAAACCAAGCGTTTGTATTAGGATAATTTATTTTTAGGGTATCGCCTATTTCACGGTAAAAACGTTCCATTTCTATATCTAATCTTTCGCCATAAGGTGGATTAAAAACCATGTGCAAAGGACCAGAGTTTTCTTTTTTAGAATCAAAAAAGTTAGTTTGATTAATGTTTATATACTCATCTAAATTAGCATTTTTAATGTTCATTTTAGCTTTTTCGACCGCACTTGGCGCTTTATCATAACCTGTAATTGTGTATCTAAATTCGCGTGTTTTTTTTAAAAGTGCTTCAATTATTTGATCAAATAACTCGTTATCCCAGTCGTTCCATTTCTCAAAAGCAAACTCTTTCCTATTAATATTTGCAGGAATATTGCAAGCTATCATTGCAGCCTCTGCCAAAATTGTTCCCGATCCACACATAGGATCTATAAAGTCAGATTTTCCCTCCCAACCCGAAAGTAATAACATTCCCGCAGCGAGAACTTCGTTGATGGGTGCAATATTAGTTGCTGTTTTATATCCTCGTTGATGCAATGAATTTCCAGAAGTATCTAACGCTACCGAACACTGATCTTTATCAATATGGATGTTTATTCTTAAATCTGGAAAATCTTTATCGACACTTGGTCGTTGTCCGGTTCTATCTCTAAACTGGTCTACAATGGCATCTTTACATTTTTGAGATACAAATTGCGAATGCTTGAAAATATCAGAATGTACCGTAGAATCTATAACAAATGTTTGATTTGTATTAAGATATTTTGACCAATTAATTCCCTGAATTCCTTTGTATAAATTGATCTCACTATTTGCACGGAAATAATAAATAGGTTTAAGAATTTTGAGTGCCGTTCTCAAAGACAAGTTAGCTTTATACATAAAACCTTTGTCGCCTTTAAAACTAACCATTCTAACTCCCATTTCTACATCTTGCGCACCAAGAATTTGAAGTTCTCTTGCTAATATTTCTTCAAAACCAAAAAAAGTTTTGGCAATCATTTTAAAATTTTCCATTTAATATCAATCTAATAATCTGACGTAATGTATTATTTAGGCTGTATACTCCAAAATTTAAATTACTTGACAAAAATACACTAAATTTGCAGGATAAATATTTTTGATTGTTTATAAATGTCAAATCCTGAATTCCTAAATAATGATAACCAAAATACCGAATCTAAAACTTGGTATGCATCGTGGTTTGATTCTCCCTATTATCATATTTTGTATAAAGATAGAAACTATCGAGAGGCACAAATATTTATGGACAATTTAACTCGATATTTAAATTTGCCCGAAAAAGCAAAGGTGCTAGACTTAGCTTGTGGCAAAGGCAGACATTCGATTTATTTAAATCAACTTGGTTTTGAAGTAACGGGCGTAGATTTGTCAGAAAACAGTATTATCGAAGCTAAGAAAAATGAAAATGAAAGCTTGCATTTTAATGTTCATGACATGCGATTTCCTTTTGATGAAAAATTTGATGCCATCTTTAATTTATTTACAAGTTTTGGATATTTCGAAAACGATCAAGATAATATAACCACTTTAAAATCTATTAAAGAAAGTCTTTCAGAATACGGTTTTGCAGTAATCGATTTTATGAATGTTAATCGTGTTTTAGAAGATTTGATAGCTAAAGAAACAAAAATTGTAGACACTATTGAATTTCACATCAAACGTTATTACGAAAACGGGCATATTTTTAAAGAAATTGAATTTGAAGATAAAGGCGAAAAACATAAATTTATCGAGCGTGTTAGAGCTTTTACATTAGATGATTTTAAAAATATGATGGAACAAACCGGAATTTTTTTGCTAGATATTTTTGGAGATTATAAATTAAAAAAGTTTCAGAAAAAAGATAGTGAGCGATTGATTTTAATTTTCAAATAAAAATAAAATTTTATAATTATTTTTTATATCAAAATGAATTATATACTACCCTTACTATCAGTACTTTTAGGATATATTTTGACTTTATTTTTCAAACCAAAAGACAAAACTAATCTTAAACTAATATTAGCATTCAGTGGTTCATTTTTACTTTCATTAACTGTAATGCATTTATTACCTGATGTTTATAAAAGCCATAATACAAAAATAGGACTTTATATAATGTTGGGAATTTTATTCCAAATTATTTTAGAATTTTTTTCAAAAGGAGCCGAGCACGGACATGTTCATGGGTATGAAAAAATTACTCAAATTCCTTGGTTGTTGTTTATTAGTCTTTGCATACACGCATTTTTAGAAGGATTTCCTGTAAGTCATCAAAACGAGTTAGCTTTAGGAATTGCTATTCATCACTTTCCGATAGCAATAATTTTGACAACTTTTTTTATAAATGCAAATTTAAATAAAGTGGCTTTGTCTGTTTTTATGATAACCTTTGCAATAATGACGCCACTTGGCACTTTAATTTCTAATAGTCAACCTATTTTTAATGACTATTATACAGAAATTACAGCTGTTGTTATTGGGATTTTATTTCATATTTCATCAACTATAATTTTTGAAAGTAGCGAGGGTCATAAATTTAATATTGCAAAAATTTCGATGATTGTTTTTGGGATAGTTTTAGCTTATTTTTTGTAAAAAGTAAACATCAAATTATTGGTATTTTTATATTTATAATAAATGCAAACAGAAATTGAAATTCAGTTTTGCAAGAAATTCAAAATAAATTTGAACGAAAAATATTTGTTGTAACATCGGTTTCTCCCAACTGTAAATTTTGTAATATGTTCACCTTTATTTTCCGCAAGAAATTTTATCTTTACTCAATGATATTTTGTTTCGAAGTTTGCAACACAATATATACAAAACCACAATTACTACAAAAAAATGAATTTCGTTAAAACCACTGAACAATCATCAAAATATGAACATTTAGAAAAAATGTCAGTCAATGAATTATTGAAAAATATTAATAAAGAAGATAAAACTGTTCCTCTTGCTATAGAAAAAAAAATTGATGAGATAGAAACATTAATTAATGAGATAGTCATAAAACTAGAACTGGGTGGTCGATTGTTTTATATTGGCGCGGGAACTTCTGGCAGACTAGGGATAGTTGATGCCTCAGAATGTCCGCCCACTTTTGGAGTACCATCTGATTTAGTAAACGGAATTATTGCTGGAGGTGATTTAGCCATTCGAAAAGCTGTAGAAAATGCCGAAGACAGTGTTACCCAAGCATGGTTAGATTTAGAAAATCAAAACATCAACACAAAAGATGTTGTAATTGGTATTGCAGCATCTGGAACAACTCCTTACGTAATTGAAGGCTTAAAAAAATGTAACGAAAATAATATCACAACAGCTTGTATTACTTGTAATGAAAATAGTCCGTTAGCTTTAACAGCAAAATTTCCAATTGTGGTAGTTGTTGGTCCTGAATTTATTACAGGAAGTTCTCGAATGAAAGCGGGTACTGCTCAAAAACTAATTTTAAATATGATATCAACTGCTACAATGATAAAATTAGGAAAAGTAAAAGGGAACAAAATGGTCGATATGCAGTTGAGTAACGACAAACTCGTAGATAGAGGTATAAAAATGATTATGAGCGAAATTAATGTGACTTATAATGATGCTTCTGGATTATTAAAACAATTTGGAAGTGTACGAAAAGTAGTTGATGAATTTAAAAAATAAAATAACAATTGATCTATTAAAACTTAAATGAATTTTCTTTTAAAAAAATGAATAAATATTTTACACCAATAGCAAAAACAGCCTTAATTTTAGTATATCTCGTTATAGTTGCAGGTGCTTTAGTACGCATGACAGGATCTGGAATGGGATGTCCAGACTGGCCAAAATGTTTTGGATATTACATTCCTCCTACTGAGATTTCGGAATTAACTTGGGCTCAAAATCATGATTTTGAAAAAGGTCAGGTAATTATTAAAGATGAAACTTTATTTGTTGCAACTAAAAATTTTAAAACTGGGAAAATATTTGACGGTTCATTTTGGGAAAAATATACAAAACATGATTACGCTATTTTTAATGTTTACCACACTTGGATTGAATATTTAAACAGATTAATAGGAGCACTTTCTGGGTTAGCCTGTCTTGCAATGGCAATACTTTCAATTTGGTTTTGGAAATTAAATAAAAAAATAACCCTTTTTTCATGGATTGTAGTTTTCATGATGGGATTTCAAGCTTGGCTTGGTAAGACTGTTGTAGATTCAGTTTTAAATCCGTTTAAAATAACAACCCATATGGTTGTAGCATTACTTATTGTAGGATTGATTTTATATGTTATTAGTCGTTCATCAACTTCTGTTTTTAAACAAAAAAGCAATGTAAAATTTAAAAAATTACTTTGGATTGTGCTACTATTTACTATAATTCAAATAATTATGGGAACACAAGTAAGACAATATATTGATAACGAAGTTCAAAACGGAGTTACTGCTAGTATTATGTGGTTACAAAATCCAACTATTCTGTTTTACATTCACAGATCATCATCTCTTATAATTCTAGGTTTAAATATCTATTTATTTACACAAAACAAAAAACTAAAATTAGGGTTTTATAAACTAAATTGGGTGATTTTTATTCTTGTATTGGAGATTTTAACAGGAATGGCAATGTATTATTTAGATTTCCCTTTTGCTTCCCAACCAATTCATTTAGCTTTAGCCTCGATTCTTTTTGGGGTTCAGTTTTACTTAATTCTAGAAAACAACTATCAAACTCAAAATGAAAAAATTTAGATTAATTTTATTTACAATACTTATGTCAAACGCTTTATTTGCACAAAAATTTGTTCCTATAGAAACTGAAAGTAAAATTAAATTTACAATAAAAAACTTCGGATTAACAGTTGATGGCTCATTTTCTGGAGTTAAAGGGAACGTTTTGTATGATATTAAAAATGTAGAAAAATCAGAAATATCTCTTTCTTTAAATAGTGAAAGTGTAAACACAAATAATAAAGAGCGGGATAAACATTTAAAAAAAGAGGATTACTTTGATGTAGAAAAATTTCCTAAAATTTTGTTTGTGAGCACAAAAATCACAAAAAAAGAAGGATTGAATAAATATCAAATCACTGGAAATTTAACTATAAAAGGAACTACAAAATCAGTACAATTTGAAAGTATTATAACCAACAATAATTCTAAAGTTACCTTAAAAGGAGCTTTAGAAATAAACCGAAGAAATTTTAAGGTTGGTAGTAACAGCCTAGTTCTTTCAGATAATGTAAAATTGAATTTTATAGTTGTAAATACTATCGATCAATAAAATTAATTGGTAACTATGGCATAAGAATCAATTTCTGAAATATTTTTTGGCAACTTTACTTCATGTAACATTTTATCTTCTAAAATGGTAGCCCAAGTTTTTATATATAAAATAGTATCTGATTTTAAATTTCTGTTTAGGTGCTTTTTAGTTTCTATTTGAGAAAGTATTTCAGTATCAGAAAGCCATTCCAAATGGCGTAAATCTTGTTTTGTAAATCCAAAATCAATCATTTTTTCGATAATTAAATCCATCGGATAACCGCTACTAGGACAATACTCCATCAGTTGCTCACTCCAGTCTCCGCGTTTCTCAATAGCATATCTTTGAATTTCGCCCCGAGAGAATGAAGTAATTGTTTGAGCTAAATTTCCGCAATTACAACTACCCATATTTCCCCACTCATAACGGTGACCATTTTCTAATTGACGAGCCGTTTTGCGCAAAGCATCTATAATTTTTAAACTTGGAATAGCCATATTATCTTAATTTAAATTATTTTTTTTAAATGTAAAATTAAAAAATTTGAAACTAATTAAAACCAAATCAAATAAATTTAACTTCTGTTTATCCCTTTAAATGTAAATTTATTGTGACTACATATTTGTGAAATTGTAAATAAATACTATTTTTGCAATCCGACTATATTGTCATATATTATAAGGTTTTAGTTTTAATGTCTAAACTTGCTGCACAAGATAAATTTTTAGATTTATCAGATTATGGAAGATCGCTTGGTCGAATTTTTGCTCACCAATTAAAAAATACAAAATTTACTCCAATTCATGTAACATTACTTTTTGGAATCTCAGGTCTAATTGCGATTTATTGTATTTTAGTAAACCACTATATTTTCGCCTCTTTTTTTATAGTTTTAAAATCGATAATCGATGCTGCTGATGGAGAATTAGCGCGATTAAAAAAAACCCCTTCGTATTCTGGACGATACCTTGATAGCGTTTTTGACATTTTTCTAAATTTTATGTTTTTCATGACCATTTGTTTTGTTTCTAAAAGCACAATATGGTTTACAATCCTTGCCTTCATTGGAATTCAGCTTCAGGGAACTTTGTATAATTATTATTATGTTATATTAAGAACAAAATCTGTTGGTGGTGATAGCACAAGCAAAATCTTTGAATACAAAACTCCAAAAGCGTTACCAGGGGAAAGTCAAAAAACAGTTTCTATTTTATTTGGAATTTATACCGTTGTATATGGAATTTTTGATAAAATAATCCACTATTTAGACAAAAATGCATACAAAGTAAAAACGTTTCCAAACTGGTTTATGACTTTACTTTCGGTTTATGGTTTAGGATTTCAGTTACTGATAATAGCCATAATGTTACCTCTAGGATTAATTGAATATATTATCCCGTTTTTTATAATCTACACTTTTTTACTATTTGTTATAATAGCCATAAGAAAGCGATATATATCTTAAAATAAATACTTTATAATTATTCAAAATTTTTAGCCCAAAATTTGACTAGCATGTATTTTAGTTTTTACATCTGAAATTACTTCATCTATGAAGCCATTTTCATCAATAACAAAAGTTGTCCGGTGGATTCCTTGATATTCTTTTCCCATAAATTTTTTTTGACCCCAAACTCCAAATGCATTGATAACCGATTTGTCTTCGTCTGCCAACAAAGGAAAAGGGAAATTAAATTTATTTTTAAACTTGGCTTGTGCTGTTGCGCTATCTGCACTGACTCCTAATAAAGCATAATTATTTATTTGAAATTTTTCAAAATTATCTCTCAAGTCACAAGCTTCGGCAGTACAACCTGGAGTATTTGCTTTTGGGTAAAAGAAAACAACAAGTTTTTTACCTTCATAATCTGAAAGTTTATGCGATTTGTTGTCTTGATCTACACCAGAAAAATTTGGTGCTTTATCTCCTTTTTTTAATGTTGTCATTTTAAATTGTTTGAGTTAGTTTAACGTTTGTTTTTTATTTAAAGTTATTATATTTACATTCAAATTTAACCAAAAATGACTAAAAAAGAACGCGTAACATTTGTTATTAATACGTTAAAAAAATTATATCCTACAATTCCAATTCCTCTAGATCATAAAGATCCGTATACACTTTTAATTGCCGTTTTACTTTCGGCACAATGTACAGATGTGCGCGTAAATCAAATCACACCTTTACTTTTTGCAAAAGCAGATAACCCATTTGATATGATAAAAATGTCGGTAGAAGAAATTAAAGAAATTATTAGACCTTGTGGTTTATCGCCAATGAAATCTAAAGGAATTCATGGCTTATCTCATATTTTAATCGATAAATATAACGGCGAAGTGCCTCAAAGTTTTGAAGCATTAGAGCAGTTGCCTGCTGTGGGACATAAAACTGCAAGTGTGGTTATGAGTCAAGCCTTTGGGTTTCCTGCATTTCCAGTTGATACTCATATTCATCGACTTATGTATAGATGGAATTTAACAAATGGTAAAAATGTAATTCAGACAGAAAAAGACGCAAAACGACTTTTCCCAGAACAGGTTTGGAATGATTTACATTTACAAATAATATGGTACGGACGCCAATATTCGCCTGCACGAGGTTGGAATCTAGAAGATGATATAATTACAAAAAGTATTGGTAGAAAATTAGTTATAATCAACTATTATAAAAAAAATCCTGTCAACAGTTAGCTGACAGGATTTTTTAGTTTGCAATAAACTCAAATTTTTTATTTCCTACTTTAATAATTTTAAATGCTTTTGAAAAATTAATAATAAAATTAACCGTTTCTTTTGAAGGATTCATTTTTGAAATTGCTAAGTTTTGTTTAGTGTAAAGTTTTGCCATAGATTTAAAAAAAGTTATACATCTATAACGTACCTATTTCAAAAATATTGCTTAAGCAACCAAACTAATTTTATTTTTTTTAATAATTTTTCTAAGATTTATAATAGCATATCTCATTTTTCCTATTGCAGTATTGATTCCAAGCCCTGTTAATTCTGCAATCTCGTTGTAGTTTAGTTTTTGATAATACCTCATCATAAGAATTTCTTTTTGATCTTCAGGTAGTTTTAAAATTATATTCTTGACATCTTGATTTATCATTTCTTCAATCATTTTATCTTCAACATTTAAAGAATTATCTTTTAAAATTGAAAATATTGAAAAATCTTCAGTATCATATAATAAAGATTGTTTTTTTACTTTTCTGTATTCGTCCATTATCAAATTATGAGCAATCCGCATTACCCAGGGTAAAAATTTACCTTCTTCATTATACAAATTTGATTTTAAAGTTCTAATAACTTTCAAAAAAGTTTCTTGAAAAATATCGTCTGCAAATTGTCTATTATCTAATTTTGAATAGATGAATCCATAAATTTTTGATTGATGACGATTTATTAAATCTAATAAAGCACTTTCATCGCCAGAAATATAATTATGTACTAACAGAGAATCTGGAAGGTTTGTAGTAGCCATATAAAACTTTTTAGTTTGGGTTGAAAATTATATTTTTTTTCTAAAAAGTAGTTTTGTTTATAGGCAACTGTTAAATTAAGATTAATCTTAGCCAAATGTAACACAAAATTTTCTTAACAAACAAATAAAAATTGAAAGTTTAACATTTTTCACATTTTAAATTGTAACTTTTTTTGACTTTAGTTAATAATTAATTTTTTAGTAGTTCGGTTTTTACCCGAATAAATAACAAGAAGATACAACTCTTTTGAAAGATTATTAACATCAACTTTGTTAGTATTAACTGTTGATGTCAAAATTAAATTACCGAGCAAATTATAAATTTCTACTTTATCAATGGCAGATTTTGAATTAATCAATATATAATCATTAGCTGGATTATTAAAAGTAAATTGTTTATCGTCAAAAAAATTATCTGTAATCAATGCGCAATTATTGCCTACATTATAGGTAACATATTTTGTAACAGAAAATCCTCCTGCAAACGCAAATTTTACTGCATAATTAATTATAGAACCTATAGATTGGTTAGAAATTGTTTTTGTAAACGTATTACCAGAAACATTTGTCATTTGAGCCTCAGAAAAAGGATTTTGTTTCCATAAATAAGCAACAACTCCAACTTTATCTGTATCTAACAAGTTGAAAGTAATTTTAACATCGGTACCGATAGTTTCAAATGTATAATTATATCCAGTGGTAAAGGTACCTTGAGTCGCAACACTATCGGTTCCTGAACAAGCTGTAGTTTCAGTTGTTGTTGCACTCCTTATCAAAGGATTATTTGTGTAGGCATTTCCAGCCAAATCAGTAGCTGATATAGTAAAAGTATAAGTAGTATTTGAGTTCAAATTTGAAATTACAACTGATTTTTGAACGCCCGAAGTACTAGTAACTGTTTGATTTGTTGATCCATTTGAAATTGAATATACAACATTACCGGAGTTATCATATGCATTTAAAAGTAATTCTACCGATGAACTTGTAACAGCACCAATGCTTGCTGTAAAATTTGTTGGGCTTTGGATATCAATCATGTTATTTTGGTATACTCTCACATAGTCAACTTGCATTGAAGCTTGAGTAAAACCAGAAGGAATTGAACCCGCAGTTCCTCCCATTGCTATGTTTAATAATAAATATTGCTCATTATCAAATGGCCAAGTAGTAGCATCTTTTACCGCAGGATTATAGGTGTAATAAACCACGTTATCTATCAAAAAAGATATTTGAAACGGAGACCAATTCATTGAATAAATATGATAACTATTTTGCAAATCGGATGCTAAAATGCCACCGTTATTAATTGAGTTTCCATAAGATGAAGGTGTATGTAAAGTTCCTTGAATGTAATTTACATTTTGAGATGGGAAAATTCCGTGTTCCATTATATCAATTTCACCACAAGCAGGCCAATTTAATGTCCCAAAAGCTGTGTCAAAATAGGCACCATTTTCGTTAATATTTTTTCCTAACATCCAAATTGCTGGCCATGTCCCTGAATCTATGGGTACTTTTGCTCTTACATCTACCCTCCCATATTTAAAAGAAAATTTTGAATTTAATCTTGCTGATGTATAATTTTTTGTTACGCCTTGATCTGTAAATACTTCACTTTTTGCAACAATATTCAAAATTCCAGAATTTATATATGAATTTTCAATTCGGTTAGTATAATGTTGTAATTCGCCACTAAACCAGCTTCCTCCAGCAGGTAATTGAGTTTGATGAAACCAATTGTTTGTATTTAGTGCACCATCTGTATTAAATTCATCTGACCAAACCAAATCAGTATAGGTAACATCGACTTGAGAATTTGCATATTCAAAAACAAAAAAAAGCAACAAAAATATCTGAACTATTTTAAAATTTTTCATGATTGAAATTGTTTTAAATTACTTTGCTCCAAGTTATTTACTGAAACATATTTTTTATAAATTTTACCTTTTTATTTTTATCCCAAAATCCTCAAGATGCACGAACTTCTCACACGAGTCCAAATTTTTCAAAATTCATCAAACGATGAAGAAAAAAAATTCAATTTCATTTTGTTCACACCAAGATATAGTTTCAATAAATATATCTTGTCATTTTCATTTGATGCAATTACTCCTTTCAAAGTTCCATCTTCGGTTGGCCAACGTGTTTCTGTAATGATTACTCGTTTTCCTTTTGCTAAATATTAAACCTAATACTCATATGATTTAATAAATATTTATTAGGTAACCTTCCCGATAAAGTTTTCAATGCATTTTGATGAGGTATTTTAGGAATATTAATTTTATAGTTCCCCTCTTCGAGCCACTAACTCTGCTTTAATTGCCTTAGCTTTATCTTCAGAAAGATTGTAATCTCTCATTACCCAAATTGCAATTGCTGCAGTTATTACTGGTACAAAGATGTCAAAAAGTCTTAAACTTGTCATTGTATGAACACTTTGTGTAGCTTTACCTGCATCAAAACCGATTACTTTGAGAACCCAACCTGCAAGTAACAACGCAATTCCTTGACCTAACTTTACCATCCACCAATAAATTGCGCCAAATGTTCCTTCTTTTCTAGGCATTCCGTTTTCAAGTTCATCTAAATCACAAACATCTGCGGTCATACTCATCATTAAAGTAAACAATCCGCCTAGACCAAAAGCAATTAAAGGTACCGGAATGAACATTAACCACGGATTTCCTGGGCTAAAACCCCACCATTTTAAAGAATATCCTATTATTGATAGAAATGTAGTAATTATAAAGGCATTTTTTTTACCAAATTTATTTGAAATTACAGTTACAATTGGAATAATTAAAAATGCAGTAACGACAGCAGTAATTGTAGAAAACCATGCTGGCCATGATCCTGCTAAACTATAATCGCCTTTAAACATGTAAAAAACTATAATAAAATAACTAAATGAAGCAACCATCTGGAAACCGTTGAAAACTAAAAATGTGGCGGCACACAATTTCATAAAAGATTTATTTTTAGAAATTAATCTTATACTTTTAAATAAACTTGTTAATTCACTGAAAATATTTCCTTTTTTGTGAGTTTTATTTTCTAAATTAGTTTGATTCATTTCTTTGCAAAATAATGCTGGTAAAACTCCGAGTAACATACAAACGATACCTACTATGACTGACAATTTATTTACACCTTCTGCTTGAGTTTTAAATATTGTTGGGTCTGCAATAATTACCCAAAACCATGGAACAATCATCCAGGCAACTTGGCCAATAGTTTGAGAAAAACCCATGAGCCTAGTTCTTTCCTTATAATCTGAGGTCATTTCATATCCTAAACCTATTAATGGTGTCGCAAACATGGCATTACCGGTTAGAAAAACTAACGAAAAAATTAAAAAATACCAAAAATTATATGTTTGAGAATCTTTTGGGTCTAATTGCCACAAAACAATAAAAAACAGACCGCTTAATATGGCTCCGACAAAAATAAAGGGTCTTCTTCTTCCCCATTTAGAATTTGAGTTATCAGATAGATGTCCAATAATAGGATCAATTATAGCATCATAAATTCGAGGTAAACCGCCCAAAATTCCTGCATAGATAGGATCCATACCAAAAGCAGTTAATAGAAAAAAAGAAAAAACTCCTAAGGCTCCAGGGAATAAATTATTTACTAAATGTCCGGCACCAAAAGCAGCTTTTTGTCCGAAAGGAACTTTATCATTTTTTATAATTATTGGTGTTTTATTTGTTTGCAAATCCATCATAATTGGGTTTATTTAATTTTGATTACAGCTGTTAGCAAGGCTTTGCCATCAATGGAAATCATTTTAGTTTGGTTATTAATATCTATTTCTAATGATTGTGATTGTTCAGTAGGATTAAAAACTACCAATACTATTTTTCCGTCTAAATTTTTTACAGCTGTTGCCATTAAATCATTGTTATCAATTTTACACCCAATTTTTACAGCTCCTGGACGCATAAATTTGCTAAAATGAGCCATTGTATAATATAATGGTGTGAGATAAACCTCATCATTTTTATCATCTACAATAATTGGCGCAACGCACCAATTTTTAAACCAATTTGGGCCACCTTGTTTGTCTAAAATCATATTCCAATCTATCCATCCGTCTACCCAATTATTCAAACAACCAATAATATCAGTGGCATAACGATTTACAGGAGCATATTTTGGATGTAAATGTTTGTCTTGTTCACTTGCCCAATCCCAACCCCAATCTGTAGCTTCTTTCTTCCAATACCAAGCATCGTCGTTCCATTTTGGAATTTCAGAATCTACGCAACCTTCGGTCTGAATTAAATATTTGTCTGGTGCTTTATTGTGAGCATATCGAAGAGCATCAGGAAAATAATCATAGGTGCTTTCATACCAATGAATGGCTGTTCCCGCAAAATATTTTGACGATTTCTCGTCTCTAAACATTTCATCTACCCATTCTTTTAATCCAGCTCTATTTTGATCGTAACCTAAAATCTTTACATTTGCTTTGCCATCATTTTCGAGTTTTGGTCCTAAATAATTTTGAACAAAATCTGTCATTTCTTTTGGAGAAAACAACATACTTTCCCAGTTATTCCCGTTACCGTGTGGCTCATTTTCGACAGTAACACCCCAAATATCAACACCTTCTTTTTTGTAAGCATCAATATATTTTGAAAAATATAAAGCCCATGTATCATTATAATCTGGCAAAAGCTTTCCTCCAATCCATGCTTTATTATCTTTCATCCAAGGTGGTGCAGTCCAAGGTGAAGCTATAATTTTAAACCCATCTTTTGAAATAGATTTGGCTTGTAAAATCATCGGAATTAAATTATTTTTCTTGTCTTCTTCAATTGAAAAATTATCTAAATTTTTATCCCCATCAACCATATCGTAAGCATAATGCTTTAGCGAAAAATCGCATGAATTAATATGTGTTCTCGTTAAAGAATAATTTGCACCAGCTTTACTAAAATAGGCTTGCATAATTTTTTTTTGATTTTTTTTACTCAATCGATTGAGTAAATAAGCCGAAGATTCGGTAAAAGCACCTCCAAAACCTGTAATAGTTTGAAATTTCTCATCAGGATTAATTTTTACTTTTACTAAATTAATATCTGTTGAAAATTCATTTATTTTAGTTAAGGCATTACCAGAAGCCGAGGTTTCAAATACTTCAATTTTTAACGCATTTTTTTGTGCTACTGTTTCAAACATGGTTAAAATTAATAGTATAAAAAATATTTTTTTTGAAATCTTCATAATATTATTTACTAGGCGGACTTAAAACAGTTTTCATGAGTTCGACAGAATTTCCGTTATATGTTTTTATTATAGTATTTTCATTTCGTTTTAAACCTTGAAAAACTTTTTTATCCACATTTTTCCATAATGTATATTTTGCTTTTCCATTTATTGTAAATAATCCGAAATGATTTTCAGAACCCGATGGATTTTTGTTGTCTTTCCAGATTTCATCAAACGCCTCAAAGAAAAAACATGAAATTCTATCTTTGTTTGTCCAAGTTCTCATTGCATCATAAAAAAGCGCTTGCTTGTATTCGTCAGATGCTTTAGAACCTTCATTTCCATACAATCCATCCGAACTTGAAGCCCAACCCGTTTCGCCAATATGAACAGATTTTTTAGGATTGATACTATTTACATAATTCTTAACGGCATTGTATTGCATTTTTGCAAATTCTATTGACCTATTCATTGACGAAATGACTTTATCAACTTCTGGAAGTGAGTTATCTTCCTGAGGTACCATCCAAAAATCTGGGTGATAATGGGAATTATGATAAGGATAGGTATGCATAGAAACATAATCTACAGCATTAATCAAATTCTCTAAATCTTTTGTTTTGTAACTTTCATCTCCTCCACCCCAAGAAGCAAAATCATCAGATGAAGTTATCCATAAATCTTTTGAAAGTTTTTTGTTTTTCTTTAAATTTTGTAAATAATTAACCCATTTTAAAATCACTTTGGGTTGAACATAATAGCTAGTTGCCCATTTTACCATAGCTTCGTTTCCTACTGCAATAATTTTAATAATATCAGGATACTTATTTGCTAATCTAACTGCTTCATTAATTTCGTCTTCATTACGCTCACTTTCCTCATTATGATTTGGCTCAAGGTTTGTCCACGCATTTTTACAATCTATCCAGGTGCCTAGCATGACATACATTTCGAAATTTTTGTTGTCTTTTTTTAAAATTTCAATAGCTTTTAAAACCGTATTGACCTCTTCAAAATGCACATTGTATGTTCTTATTATTTTGATTTTGAGCGATGCTAAAATTTTTAAATCTTGTTTAACTTCTTCAATAGTAGGTTGAATATCCCTAGTATTTTTTCTATAGCCACCATAAGAAATTGCTAAATAATTTGGATTTCCTAAGATATCTTTTGCAGTCACCTTTACTTTAACAATATGTTTATATTTTTTGGATGCTATTTTGAAAGAAGAAATAATTAAAATCAACACAAAAAATGCAATAGATTTTAATATAAATTCTGAACAAAATAGACTTTTTCTTTTCATTTTATTATTTCAAATCTTTTTCTAAAATACTCACAATAATATGATTGATTTTATTTGTTCTTTTAAAAATTTGGTCGCTAATGGTATTTTCTAACACCAATTCTTCGATTTTCAAATTTGCACCATCGTTGTAAATAATTTCGATTTCTTTATGATTTGAAATTGTATAAATAATAGGTATTTGACAATAGGTAAAACATAGTGAGTTAGGATGCAATTGAATAGTTTTGCTGCTAAAATTTACATCAACATAATTAAACGTTTTTTCTTGTGTCAGAAATTCATTTTTGCGCAATAAACAAGGATTAAAATATAGATTTCCATTTTTTACAAAAACTCCCAATTCGCCAAATCGTGATAAAATATCTTCTTTAACTTGACCTGTCATTCCTGGTTGCTGCGCCCCTTTTCCTGCAGGTGTATGTGAGTAAGGATCGGTTGGAAAAGCTCCGTATAATTCGGGTGATTTATGTACGCCAATTCCTTCATTAATTTCATAATAATGTTCAAGTAATTTGCCGATTAACTCATCAGATTCATTTTCTTCAACTGCTTTTATGCAACATTCTTGAACAACCAATTGCAGTTTTGAAACCATGTGCCAATAAATTGAGCCCAGACCTTCGTATCCATAAAAAGTCCCAGAACGACCTGTAAACGATTTGTGATTGTAAACATCTTCAAAAGCTTGAAGTATTGATTTCTTTTCTTTTTCAACTTGTGTTGCAAAAGAAGTTTTTAAAAGTAATTGTAATTCAACTTCTAAATCACTAGCATTTTTAAAATTTCCATTAAAATGATAATTCCCGTTGCAATCTTTTTTTATTATTTGTGTGTTATTTGCTTTTATTAAATTAGTCAACAATTCTGATTTTGAGACAATTTCTGTCGAAATATTATTTTTATCAAGAAATTTGGGCAAATTTTTATTTGGATATAAAATATAACTGTATTGATCTTGTCTAAAAAGTTTGCTCTTTTTCAAATTATCTAAAACTTTTAAAGCTTCTTTTGAAGACAAATAACCAGAACTCAAAACGGCAACTTGACCTTCGAGCATTTCGCTTAAATGTGATATTGAAACTTCTTTTTCATTAGCAACAGTCATTAAATTATAAGCGTGATATAAATTATCTTCTCTTTTATTGGCATCTATTGAATGGTCAATAAATTTTAAACTCACCTCAATAAATCGTTTTAAGCCATTGGTTGTAACAGTTCTTTTTTTGCCCCAAAAACCATTTTGATATACATGATTACGGTAATCTGAAGCTGATTGACCGAGTGAATCTAAAATTTTTTTTCGCTCAGCATCATTAAATCTTCCGTTTAATGAAGATTCAAATTGTATCAAAGTTTCTCTTATTGAATGATAAAATTCTACAATTTCATTAGATATTTTTATAGTTTCAACATCTGAATTAGTTACTATTTTTTGAAAGAAATTTAAAAACCTTCTCAGATAATATAATGTAACCATTGAAACGCCATTTCCCACTAATGCGTTATTTGCATCATTCCATTCTGGGCGTTGCGTGTTCATCCAAATTCCTCCTTCGGGAATAAAATTTGACATTTTGGCTAGAACTGTTGCTAATATTTTTTCAATAAAATTGACTTTATATATCTCGCCATTTGCATCTTTTAATAAAGTTCCATCAGCACCAATTTTTGTCCTTTCTTCTCTAATTTTTTCATCTAATTCATAATCAAATTCGATTGTATCTTTTGAATTTTTTAAAATATCATGGTACGATTTGATAATGTAAGGTACATTGGCATACACAAAAATATCGGTGTTAAAATAGTTTTCTAGCTTTTTAGGTTTATGATTTTCAATAAATTCAAGAAATTTTAATAAATAAATAATTTGATGATCACCCCAATATCCTATGTATGACCAAGGATTATCTTCCTCGATAATTTCCCAATCAAATCCATCTTTGGTTACTCGATATGGGTTGTAACCGTCGAATGTAGTTGCATTTAGAAATTTATGAATCATATTTTCTATAAACTCGGGAAAAGAATGGGCTAAAGCTTCCCAATTTTGAAAAATATCGCGCCAATTTCCCTGATAATCTAAAATTTTTGTCCCATCTATTTCACTTTGGGTATTTATTGAAAACTTGTTCCAAGGTCGGCTAGGATCACCGTGTCTTCTGCTAAATTTTAATGGTAAATATTCATAACTTAATCGCTCAAAATCGGCATCATTTTGTTTAGATGCAAATTCTTTTAATGTTTCTATTGAAAATAATTCGGGTAATTGATTTAGATTTTTTTCTAATTTTTGAAAAACTATTTTATTGGCTTTATTGCTATATTTTAGGAAATCTTGTTTTTCAATTTGATAATTGAAATCGAAAATTCCACCACGCATAATATTAAAAAGTGTGTTTGCAAAATGACGCGTATCTCTTAAATTATCATTGGTTGCTTGCAAGGCATCTGTCGAAGCGTTAAGTTGTATTAATTTTTTTGTGCCTATTTCAATATCTTGGTTTATTAATTCTTCAAGATTTTTTTCATTTTGAATGGTGTGAATAATTTGAGCAATATCTGAATGATCTTGATTTACATTGGCAACAATTGTCCATTCTTGTTTTGAATTTTCTTTTAAGGTAATTTCTGAATTTAAAAAATAAGCTCCTTTTTCGCCTTTAATATCTTCTTCTAAAATTACATTTTGTTTGTTTCTAAATTTTGAAAGTTGAAGTGATGAAACTAAATAGGATGGATTTTTCATTTTTAACGACCACACTATATTGCATTTTAAAGCTTCGCTAGGTTCGGCTTTATCAACTATAATTGCGCTTAAAGCAAATATCCCTAAGCCACTTTGTAGATGTAATTCACTTCTTTTGTAAGCATCTACTAGGTTGCTGGCTGAATTTTGTAAATCACTAGCAACTCCATAAGGCAAGATATTTTGAATACCATCGATTAAATTTATTTGATAATTAGTATCAGAATGATTGATTAATTCTGATTTGCGAACGAAACCATATTTATTACTTGAGCTCCACTCGTATCGATACGTAATTTTTAAATCGTGATTTACCTCTTCAAAAATGACTTTATTTCCATACAGATTTTTATACAAATTTCTAGAAACGTTAAACATATTATGAGAAAATCGTTCAGAAAAAGGTTCCCAGATTTGAATTTGATTATTTAAATAAATTTGAAAAATAGATTTACTTCCAGTAATATCGAATGATTCTGTAATCTTATCGTCTGTATAATAAGGAAAAAGTGCAAATTCTGAATTTTTTCTACCAGCAGTTAATCCGCCATTACTTGATATAAACATCCAATGATTTGAATCGCTCACAATGCTCATAAAAAAAGGGCGAAGTAAATCGTTGTTTGTAATTTGATAAAAATTTTCTCCATTAATTGAGATAATTTTCATATCAACTGATTTGGTTTTTATTTCGCTTTTAGTAAATAGGTCTTGACTGTTACTCATTTTGTAATTAGTAAGATTTGTTTTAATTTTATTATATAAATAACACGAAGAGACTTTGAGGGTAAAGTCACTTCATGTTATTTAGTTTGTTTTATATTTCAATATGAAAATTAATTGTAAACTCTTACATAATCAACATACATAGTTTGTGGAAAAGTTGTTTCGCTACTAGGTGAACCAACATAATTTCCTCCTACGGCTAGATTAAGAATGATATAAAAAGGGTGATCAAAAACCCATTGTCCACTTACTTTTTCGGGAGTAATTTGATTGTACAAAACATCATCTACATAAAAATTGATAAAATTATCGCCCCACTCTACACCAAAAATATGGAAATCGGTATCAAAACGACTGTTTGACAAACTAAATGCTTTTGTTACAGCATTTGATCCTGAATAACCTGGTCCGTGAACAGTGCCGTGAGTTACTGTAGGTTCTTGTCCTTTATATTCCATTATGTCAATTTCCCCAATTTGAGGCCAAGAAGTATTAGGAATATCATCACCAAGTAACCAAAACGCAGGCCACATTCCCTGTCCAAAAGGCATTTTAATACGTGCTTCAAAACGACCATGGCTTTGTGAAAATTTTCCTTTGGTCAATATCCTAGCAGAAGTATAACTTGAACCCATGTAAGATTCTTTTCTTGCGGTTATTTTTAACATTCCATTTTCGACTTTCACATTTTCTGGTCGAGATGTGTAATATTCTAACTCGTTATTTCCCCATCCATTTGATCCTGATCCTATATCATATCCCCAAATTGTACTATTGGGAGTGCCATCAATTTCAAATTCATCTTGCATAACTAAATTGTTTAAAGTAGTCACAGTCTGTTTCTCATCTTTTGAACAACCTAATATTGTTATGAATAAACATAACATTAAAAGTTTTATTGTAGCGAATAAAATTGTTTTTTTCATAAATTTTTATTTAATAATTATTGTAAAATCAAGTTTTAATTATGAAAATATATATTATCCAAATATATATCACCATTACCGTCAAACTTCATTTGTATTACATCAGCTAAATTAACGGGTAAAAAATTACTTATAGGAATCTCTACACTTTGCCAACCCGAAGTAGGAACTGTTAAAGCTTTTGCTTTCTCTACAGGACCTGTACTTATCAAATAGGTTTTTAATAAAGAAGAATTTGAGGTCCAATAATCGATATGTAAAAATGTCATTCCGGTAAGATTTTGACTACTTCCTAGTTGTATCCCTTGATAATTTAATCCTGCATATTTTAAAGTTGTATTTCCTGCAATAAGAGGTTGTGTAACTACAGTTGATTGTCCCCAATTTGGGTTTAAGTCTGTGCCAGCAATATTAGTATAAGCGTTACTAAAAACTGAAATTACATTTGTGGCAGGCACTGTAGGTGTTGGAGCGGCAACTGTTGGGGCATTTGGTAGTGCATAAAAATACATATTATCCACTAAAATATTTGAAATAGTAGCATCTGAAATAAATAGTATTTGAGCTAAATGACTTTTACTTGTTAAGCCAGAAAAGCTAGACAATGGTATATCAAAACTTACCCAGCTATTGCTTGAGAGACTTGTGTTTGTATAATTTATGGTTCCGTTAGAATCGTCACCACCGCCATAAACAGCATTTGCACCAAAATCGCCTAATTGAATTTTAATATGATCACCGGCAGTCATCGCCTCTTGAACTTGTATATCAACATGAAAATAGGTCATTTGTGACGCATTTACAGTAGGTTGAGAAAACTGTGTTCCTACAAAATTAAGTTGCGTGTATCTAATAATATCATCACCATTTATATGAATGTCATCTGCGCCAAGTGTAGTTTGATAGGGAGCATAATATCCATTATAATATTCAACAGGAACATTTGTATAAGCGTTACTAAAAATGGAAATTACATTTGATGGATCTCGAGTTGGCGTGGGTGCTGGGGTAAATGTACCTAAAGAATTAATTGTTAATGACCCAATTGCGTCAACATCGGCTAATTTTGCTGTGATAACAGCAGTACCTGAACTTATTATTGATATAACTCCTAGTTCACTAACTGTAGCTACACTTTCGTTTGACGATTTAAATTTAAAGTAAGAGGGTGCAACATTTACTGTTTGATTTATACCATTAGCCAAATTAAAAGTTTGAGTCAATCCAGTTACAGTAGAATTTGAACCAATAAAACTTGATTCTGTTTTGTTTACTCCATCATAAATCTTTGGTGTAGGATAAGCTAGTGTTCCTAATTTTTCAAATTTTAATTCATCAATCCAGAAAGTATAACCATGACCATTTTCGGGTCCTTCTGAATACCAAAACATTCCCTTTTCGATTTTTAACTTTGAAGCATCAGGAATTGGAATAATATATTTTCTCCAATAAGTTGCTAAAGGAACATTTGTCATAGAAACTAAATATTTGTTCTGATTAAAATCGTTTCCTAAACCTAATTCATTAATTGTTGCAGATTGAGAACCTTTTGCCCAAAAAGTTAAGGCATCATAACCGGTAAGATCGCGACCGCCTGCATCAATAAAAACTCCACCAACATAAGCACCTGCAGGATCACCTACGTTTGGAACATCAAATCTCATAGATGCTGTACCTTTATATTTTACATCCATATCAACATTAAAACCTGTTAATAAAGTGTTGCCAAAAGCGCCGTAACCTAACCCAGCACTAAATCCGTCAATAAATACTTCAGCAGTTTTAGGATAAGTTGCTAATTGTGCATCTTCTGATAAATTTCTGTTGCAAGATACATTTAGACCAAAAATCAACATCGACATTAATGTGATTTTTAAATAATCAAATTTTCTATTTTTCATTTTCATTTTTTTATTATTTTCCAATATTTATGTGAACATAGGTTCTAATTTCCCATTCGGTACCATTCGGAAAACCAACTGGACTAATTGTTGGGTCAGTAACAAAAACTCCCGAAGTTTGGTTAGGACTGTATCGCGCAGAATATTGATTTAGCGTTCGGTAGGTTCCTCTAATTCCGATTTTTGTATTTGGTAATATAAACCAATCTTGTTTTCCTATTGATGTAGATAAATCTAGCATTAATTGTAAAGGATAGGTCAAATTAAAATCTCGATGATAATCAAACGGACCCCAATCGTTAATTTTTGCAGAACTCACAACTTTTACTTTCTTGTAAATTATTCTTAAATCACCTCCAATTCGTTCTATCAATCTGGCATTGCTTCCATTTGATTGTGCATTTCCAAAGTAAAAATTTGTTATCAAACCAAAATCAGGAGTCAATTTTGAAACTATTCTAGTATTTGATTCCCACAAATCGTGTGCTGGAACAGAATTTGGAAATGCAAAAGCTGTTCGATTACTTAAAAATCCTATTGCAGCATCTTGGGCTGTTGGTTGGTGTCGAATAACTATATCGGTATTCATCGCAAATTTTGCATCTTCTGACATATCATTATCCCATTCGTAAAACCATGTCCCTGGCGTTGGGTCGTAAGTCAATAAAAGTTCACCTGCAATAGTTTCTCTATTAACTCTTACTGCAAAAGGATCATCTTGAATATTTCTTAACCTTCCTGGTGTTTGAACATCATTTGGCATCGGGCCTACAAGTGGTTTTTGCCATAAAAAGTTTGGTGCAATTTGAAAATTACCTATCAAATAAGTAAAACCAGAAAGAAAATTTGTTTGATTACCGCTTCCAGAATCTTTTAATCGCCAACCTGTGAAAGTTTTAGTGTTATCTGCTCCGCCATTTGCAACCAACCCCATCACTGCCGATTGCGCATAAAAATTAAATGCACCTTTAGAAAAGGTAATTTTACCTTTTCCGCCCCAGTTGTCGCTTGATTTGATTTTATCATTATAAACAACATAATTGCCAGCATCACCAGTTGTATATTGGAAATCTCTACCATTTAAAGGTTGTCCTCCCCAAATTCCACCAGCTTCAATACCTAGAGAACCAAATTTTCTTTTAACGTGCAATGTTACTCTTCTAGTTTTTGGTAGTGGTATAGCAATAGAAGTGTTTGCTTTTCCTGCATCGGCGATATCTTCATGATAAACAGCAGTGAAATCAAATTTACTAAAAGTACGGCTATATTTAAATAATACAGCTGGATTCGCTCCCCACCATAATTGAGGACCAAAAGCAGCTTTTAAACCTTGAATGCTTCTTTTTCCGTCGATTTCAAAACCTAAAATTTCACCATTATAAATATCTAAATTAGGACCGTAATTTGCTTCAGGATACAAACCAAAAAAATCGCCTTCGTAACCCCAATGATAATGACCTGTTCTATAAAATCCTCGCAAGTCAAAATCTTTTGCATTCCATTCGTATTTTGAATTATAAATTTGAACTCTGTTATTATCAGTCAATGTTGTTGTACCAGAACCAGAATTAACAATTAATGGACGTCCTCTATTTTCATAAAATATTTCGTCAATTGGATTTTCGGCAACATGACCAAGAATATTAAAATTTATATTTGCACGCATGTTTGATGATGGATGTCCCTCAACACCAATAAAATAAGATTGCATATGATCAAATCCAAGTTTATTTGGATAAACTGGGTTTGCAGGATCAGCTGTTGTTGGCGTTGTTAGCAAAGTTCCTCCTGTATTAAAGGTTGTAAATTCTGCTCTCAAATTACTTAATTTAATCATTTCGCTACTAGCAGTTCCAGATGATGCTTTATCGCCACGAGCTCTTAAAACACCATCCATCACATTTATGTTTGCAAACGCATTGTCTACATAACTTAGAGTTGCACCTTTAGAATAAGGATCTACATTGTGAACTTCTTTCAAACTATAATATGCCGCGCGAGGATATAAATCATATAATCCTCGATCGCTAGTTACTCCTTTTGCACAAATACCAAACCACTCTTCGTTCATATTATTTTGTCCCTGTATGTAATCAAACTGATATCCACCATTTGACCAAGAAGCGTTTGTATCATGAATATCTAAATTCTTTGTTTGTCCAAATTTCCACCAACCATCGCTAAACTGAAACGTAAATCCGCCTAATGAGTTTCCAGCTTTTCCTAAACCTGCAGCATTTTCATAAATTTCTTTCCAATTACTAACTAAATAATTGGCTTGCGATTTTTGGTCTTCTTTACTATCGATGTTATTATATGAATCTGAACCAAATTCGCTAAAAAGCATCGGTTTATCAAGAGATTGTTTTACTTTATCAAAAACGTCACCGAAAGATGAACCTCTGTAAGCATTTACTCCTAAAACGTCAATGTCCTTACAATCTTTTGCTATAATGTCTAAAAACAATAAATCTCCATTACAAATAGCAATAGGATGAGATTTGTCTACAGTTTTCATTGCTAAAACTGCTTCATTAAAAAGCTTGTATAAATCTGCAGCTCTTTTTGTAGACTTTCTATCTTGCATAGGAACGTTTTCTGTTTCAGCACCGTCCCAAAACAGACCGTAATTATTTTCATTACCCAATAAAAATAAAAGTAATCCCGGTGTATTTTTATAAGTTTCGACCATTTCTTTAGATTCCTTAATAAGTAAATCATGAGTTAGCTTATTTGAATATTCGGTATTTGGAACCCATGCACCATTTAGAGTTAATCCATACCGTCCAAAGGTGTGATTCAACATAGTATAAATTCCATATTTTTCATATATGTATTGAATCCATTTAGGTTGTATACCCGTGTATTGTCTAATTGTATTTACACCCATATTTTTTAACAGTGACATTTCATTATCAAGCGCAGCTTTTATTACCTCATCTGATTGTTTCCAAAGACTATAATTATAATTAGTTCCTATAGGAAAATAGTCCCAGTTCATCCCGTTAATCATAAAGTCTTTTCCGTTAACGATAAGTTTAGAACCGTCTGAATTTTTTTGAATTGTGACGCTCTGAGATTGCGCATTCAAGAAGTTTAAGCTGTTGAGCAAAAAAAATAAAATAAATTTTTTATTCATAATTTAGTGTTTAGTTTTTGGTTGATATATTTGTTTTGAAAGGAATTATGGATTTAATTATAAACTAACATTATAAATTTATAAAAATATGTTTATCAAAATTTGATTTTTATAATACAAAATATATACATCATAATTTTATATTAATTTTTCTGTATAAAATTGTTTATCAATTTATTAACTAACAAAATATATTTTCTAATTAAAATTTGTTGAGTCAATGTATAGTTATTTTTACTATTATATAGATAAAATATATTCTACCAAACCTTGTTCATGAGGTAATTCCATCTTTTTACGCAAACGATATCGCTTTATTTCTATACTTCTTACAGAAATGTTTAATAATGGGGCAATTTCTTTCGACGAAAGGTTTAATCTCAGATAAGCACAGAGCCTTAAATCATTTGGGGTAAGCGAAGCATGTGCTAGCTTAACTTTTTTCAGAAAATCTTTATCCGCATTATCAAAAGCTTCTTTAAATACATTCCAAGTATCCTCATCAGAAATGTTTTTTGTAATAGTTAGTATTACCGATTTTATACTCTTTGAAGATGTTTCATCAGATGATTTTTTTAAATCTTCTTTAATCAATGCTAATAATTCATTTTTTTTAATCAAACTCATTGTTGATACAGCCAATTCTCTATTTTTTGAATCAACATCTTGCGATAATTGCTCGTTTGTAACTTTCATTAATTGTTGATTGTTTTCTAATTCTTTAATCTCAAGCAACAAATTATTTTCTTCTATAAGTTTTTGTTCTTGTTTTTTATAAAAATTTTTATAGGCTTTGTTTACATAAAAAGCACTAATCAACATTAAAATTAGATATATAAACAAGGCAATATTAGTAGTATACCAAGGTTTTAAAATTTTAAAAGAGTAAGTTGCTGTATTTTCGGGTGTAGAGTTTGCAATTCGAGCTCTAACTTTAAAAACATATTCGCCTGCTGGTAGATTTTTAAAATTTGCCGACGATTTTGCACTCCATTCACTCCATTCTTCTTGCACTCCTTGTAACAAATATTGATATTCTGCATTAATATATTTATTATATTCAGGAACGGTGTAATCTATTATTATGTTGTTATCGTCATAATTAAAATTTCCTTTTTCATATATAGATTTACTTACAGTTTGATTGTTTATTTTATTTGTAGAAATATTTGAAATAGATACACTATAATTTTTAAAACTTAAGTCTTTAATATTTACTGTATAATAACCGTCTGTAGAACCTATTAAATAACTTGAATTAGAAATTTGGCTTATATTTTCATATCCCAACATAGATTTTGTTAACGATGCAGGAATAGGAATTACATTTTGTTTTAGCTGATAACTTAGTTTGCTTAGGGTAAAATAATGAATATAATTTTTAGAAAACAACCATATTTTATTTGAATTATCAACGATTAGTTTACCTGATGTGTATTCATCTTTTTCAAAAACTGAACTTAATAAATTATCTTTTTTGAAAATTTTAGTTTTATTATCAAGCTTAAAAATGCCTTGTTTGTATGCATAGTAAATTGAATTATTAAATTTAGTCAAACAAGCATTTTTTCCTTTCAAGGGCGATTTGTATCTATAGACTGAGATAAATTTTAAAAAATTGGGATCAGCTTGTAATTTAAAAATTCCTTTATACTCATGACTTACAATTATTTCGTTTGCATCTGTAATCTCAAAATATTTAGATGACGAATTAAAACCTTCAATTTTATTATTAAAAACCCATTGATTATTTTTAAATTCTAAAACTGATATTCCAGAATAATTTCCTTGTAGCAACATTGTTTTTTTGCCAGGAATAGTTGCAAACTTCCAAGTTCCAGATTGGTTAAAAATATTTTTTGCAACATTATTTTCAATTATAAATGTGCCAGAATCATGACCGCAAAAAAGGGTATTTTGATACTTAAATAATGACCAAGCCTGTCCTTTTGTACCTGAGATTAATTGAAATGGATCATTGCTAAAATAATTTTTATAAAACAAACCTTGATTTGTCCCAACATATAGCTTGCCATTGTCTAATATTGAGGTGTAAATAGTTCCCAAAGCCCCAGTATCATCAAAAAAACTTTTAACTGGCGATTGTAAATTGATACAATTTATTCCGTTATCAAGTCCTACCCAAAGGTTTTTATCGAAATCTTCAAACATTGACAAGGCAGTATTATTGCTTAATCCCTTATTTTGTGAGATATGATATTTAATTTTTCCATCATTAGAAATAATAAAAATTCCATCAGAAATTGTGCCTAGAGCAAAACTTCCATCAGCTAACATTTGACTGCTATATATACTGCTTTCAGATAATTGAGAATCGGCTTCTGTAACAAATTTTGATATAACTGAATTTTCTAATTTGTAAAAACCATTAAGTTGCGTTTGTATCAACAACCCATCATCTGTAGAAAAAACATTTACAATTTTATTAGACTTTAGAATTGGAGAATCAGATACTAATTTACTTTTACCGTTTTCTATCTCAAAAAGTCCTTCTTTTAAAGTTTGAAAAAATAGGGCATTTTGAGTACCAAAGGATCTAAATATGCTATACTTTGAAACTATTATTTTAAATTTTCCAGTTTTGATATCATAAATATAAATTCTATCTAACGATTGAAAAATTACCCACTGCTCATAACTAAGAATATTCCAAAATTGCTCATCATCTTGTATTTTATTTTTTATAAGCTGTGATAAAGATTTGTATTTTAATTTACCATTTGGATCTCGCTTCCAAAAACCAAATTCCATATAGCAACCTGTATAAATTTTATCGTCAATAACCTTTACAGATCGCAAAATAGTTTCGTTGGGTGATGGGTATAAAGTCCAATTAGAACCATTATATTCTAGTAAACCATCATTATTAGCAAAAAATAAGAAATGATTTTTATCTTGAGAAATCATCCAATTTTGATTTCCAGCTCCGTAAACTGTCGAAGGATATTTAACAATTGGTGGTAATTCTTGCGAAAAACTAAAAAAAGTAAATGAGAAAAAAAGGAATGAAAAAAATTTAGACACTTTCAAACTAATTATGAATTTGTTAAAGATAAAAATATAAATCAGTAATCGAAAAAAAACACGCTCTGTTTGAGCGTGTTTTTAAGTTTAAATTTCGATAATGTTATTCTTTTATGAATTTTGATGACGAGGTAATACCTCCAATAGTTGTTTTAACAATATAAATACCAACTTCAAAATTAGAAACATCTAAAGATACTGATTGTAAACTAGGAGAAGTATTTAATACTTGTTGTCCTAAGACGTTATATATTACAACTTTTTCTATGTTTGAACCAGCTTCTATGTTTAATAAATTTTTTGTAGGGTTTGGAAACATTTTTACTTTACTTTGGTCAAAGGTAGAATTTCCTAACAAAGTATTTTTGTGTAAATAAAGATTATCATAATAAACTGTTCCTAAGTCTGACGAAATTATAAACTGAGCTAAATCGTTTCTATCTGCATTTCCTCCACCTGCGATTGAAAAACTAGACAATGGAATGTCTAAAGAAATCCACGAACCAGGATTTGGATTTGTCAAGAAGTTTGCATTTGTAAAATTGTATAATATTGCGTTAGATTCTGCATTACCATTATTCCAGTTTGAAAATTTTACAACAAACGATTTATCCTGTGTTGGAGTATCTGTGTAAATATCCATGTGGAAATAAGTAAACTGTGTAGCGTCAAATCGAGCTGATAGAAAAGCAACACCTTCACATCCTAAATCAGTAACTTTATTTGTATTATTCCCAAACAATTGTACCAAGGTTGTGTTTCCTGGACACCAAGATGTGTTATAAGTATTATCATCTCCTGAACCTGCATAACCCAAATTTGCTATTGGAGTATAAGCATCACTAAAAATTGATTTTACATCTGCAGCAGGTCTGGCTGGCGGAGTTGGTGCCGCGGGAATAGGATTTGAAACCGTAAAATTAGTTGTAGTACTTCCTGCTAAATAAGGCGAAGATGCAGCCTGAGATGCAGTAATAACTGAAACTCCAGGTCCTACAACATGTATTGTTGTATTTCCTATTATTGTAGCTACACTAGTATTTGAACTTGAGTAGGTAATTGCTCCATTACTATTACTTGTTGCAGGTGGAATTGAGAAATCTGCCGCTCCTGTTAAGGCATCTGGTATTGACCATGGGTTAAAAGTAGGTGACGGACCAGCTGTTGGTGGTCTGAAAAAATATACATTATCAATATATAATGTTCTTCCTGGTGGATTGTAGGTTACTGGAACAATCCATTTTAAGTGTGCTAAATCAACACCTGCATAGGTACTCAAATCCAGATCATACGAATTCCATGCATTTTGAGTGTGTGCTCCAGGAACATCCAATTCAACGTTAGAGCCATTTACAGCTTCCAATTTAATTCTAAAAGCGGTAAAATCTGGCGAATAAACATCGATGTGTAATG